>JBBDNT010000149.1:0-24708 GCA_040877445.1 Planctomycetaceae bacterium | reverse complement strand
CCGTGACTCCCCCCGCTGATGCGGGAGGCTCGCTGTTTCTTCGTTGCGATCCTTTACCGCGTCAAACTTGGATTCGGCGGTTGGAGCCGTGGCCAGACGGATTGGCGGCCCCTCACACGATCGGGCAACGGCTGGCGCGTCGGCCTCCGAATGCCTTGCGACCTCACCATGGCATTGCCAATCCGTCCTACGGTCGACTCACAAGATCAAGGTTGACGACGTATTGGTGGTGCGGACGACGCGATCCGTCAGCGTCGATTCGACTTCCACTCCAGGAACCGGCGGGCGAACGCTTCGCTCTCCAGTTCCGCTTTCAAATCGTCCGCGAGTTGCGCGAACCGCGCGCGGTATTCCGCGAAAAGTTCGTCTTCGTCGAGCGACGCGGCCGCGCCCGCAACCGGCAGCCGTTGCCGCCACAGCATCGACGGCACGAGCCGCGCGCGGAGGCGGTCGAAGGCGTCCAATCCGGACGGGGCGAGCACGCCCACCGCGAGCGAAATCGCGTCCTCCTCCGCCCGCCCCATGTGCCAGTACCCGTGGGGAATGTAGAGCCAGTCCCCCGCGGCGAGCTGGCATTGCATCAAGGGCATGAGTTCCCGCTCGTAGCGCATGTCGGCCGGCAGCGTCTCGACGACCGGCCACGGGTTGACGGTGTTCTTCCGCAATGAATACTCCTTGCGGCCGGCCGATTGAAGGATGAACACGTCCTCGGCGTCGTAATGCCAGCCGAAGCCGTGCCGACTCGCGGGAGTGCAATAGAGATGCACGTCGACCGGGGCATGAAAGTCGCGTGAGAACGATTCGGCGAGCGCGGCGAGCCGCTCGTCGTGCCGTTCGGCATGACGGACCAGCAAGGTGTGCCCGCTATCGAACAATCGCCGGGCTTCGACGGGAGACGGGGTGCGGTCCTCACTCCAGCGTTTCCCTTCGCGGACGACGAGCACGTCCGAATCGGGGCGGGAGAGGATCGCCTCGACGGTCGGCCAATCGGTGAGATCGACGAACTCGCGCGCTCCCCCCGGCATCGAGAACGGCAGCCGGAGGAAGTAGTCCTCGATGAACTTCCGCGGCGAGAGATCGCCCAACAATCGCGCCAGTGCCATGTGTGCCCGTGCCCTTTTCGCCGCGAGAACCACGATCTCTCGCGAACGTAGTGAATCGGGCGGGGAATTGCCATCCGCCGATGGACGCCGGCGCGCGGGGGAGTCGGCCCGATGGACGCCTTCCCTGGATCCCGCTAGGCTACGCCGACTCGGGAACCGGAGGAGAAAAGCGTTGGAAAAGCTGCAACTCGCATTTCTCGCCGGAATCGTCGTGCTCGGGATCGCGGCGCAATGGGTGGCGTGGCGGCTGCGGTTGCCGGCGATTCTCGTTCTGTTGATCGCGGGTTTCGCCGCCGGGCGATTCGTGGCGGGGCAGGGGATGCCGCTGCACGACGTGATCGATGAAGAACTGCTGTTCCCGCTGGTGTCGCTGTCGGTCGCGGTGATTCTGTTCGAAGGGGGGATGAGCCTGCGGCTGCGCGAGCTGGCCGACTTTCCGGGCGTCGTCGTGCGGTTGGTGACGATCGGGGCGGCGGTCACATGGATTCTTTCGACCGGGCTGATCCTGCTGTTGTTCGACTTCGAACTCTGGATGGCGGCGCTCGCCGGGGCGATCCTCGTCGTCACCGGCCCCACGGTCATCATTCCGCTGTTGCAGCACGTGAGGCCGACGCGGCGGCTGTGGACCATCGCCAAGTGGGAAGGGATCGTGATCGACCCGATCGGCGCCGTGCTGGCGGTGCTGGTGTTCGAGGCGGCGTTGAACGTGGGGGAGGCGGTCCGCACGTCGATCGCGATGCTGGGGCTCACGCTGCTGGTGGGAGGCGCGGGCGGGGTGCTGGGCGCGCTGTTCGTCATCCGGTTGCTGCGCAGCCGCCGGATTCCCGACTTCCTCGACAACCCGGTTCTGCTGGCGGTCGTCTTCGCGACGTATGCCGCGTCGAACTGGATTCAGGACGAATCGGGACTGTTGACGGTCACGGTGATGGGAATCGTGCTGGCCAATCAGCGGCGGGTTTCGGTGCAGCATCTGATCGAGTTCAAGGAGAACCTGCGGACGCTGCTGATCTCGGTGTTGTTCATCCTGCTGGCGGCGCGGGTGGAGTGGGCGCAGATCGCCGACGTGGGTCTTCCCGGGCTGGGGTTGCTCGCGGGACTGATCTTGGTCGTCCGTCCGGCGTCGGTGATGCTCGCCACTTGGGGATCGCCGCTCGATTGGCGGGAAAAGCTGTTCTTGTGCGCGATGGCGCCGCGGGGCATCGTGGCGGCGGCGGTGTCGTCGGTGTTCGCGCTGCGCATCGCGGCGGCATCGGAACCGCTCGCCCGGCAGGCGGAGCAAATGGTCTCCTCGATCTACCTGGTGATCGTCGGCACGGTCACCATCTACGGATTGGCCGCCGCTCCGCTCGCGCGGTGGCTGGGGCTGGCGAATCCGAATCCGCAGGGGATTCTGTTCGGAGGAGCGGCGCCGGTCGTGCGGGCGATCGCCGAGGCGCTGCGCAAGCTCGACTTCGACGTGCTGCTCGTCGATCGCAATCGCGACCAGGTGCGGGCGGCGCGGATGTCCGGATTGCCGGTGGTGCATGCCAACGTGCTCTCGGAATACGTGCGGGACCAGTACGACCTTGGCGGAATCGGCCGCATGCTCGCCATGACCCCCAACGACGAGGTCAACTCGCTGGCCGCGTTGCAATACGCCGAAGCCTTCGGCCGTTCCGCAGTTTACCAACTTCCGTCGGAAGCCCGCGACACGGTGCAGGACGAGGCCGCCTCGTCTCATCTGCGAGGACAATTGCTGTTCGCCCGCGACGCCACCTACTGGCGACTGGCCGAATGGTTCGCCTCGGGGGCGGTCGTCAAGTCGACCACGCTGACGACGGAATTCGACTTCGACGCATTCCGGCTGGAGTACGGCGAGTCGGCGATCGTGATGTTCGTCATCGACGAACTCCGCAAGCTGCGGATCGTCACGGTCGATTCGAAGCAGAAACACCGGCCGGGAGACACGCTCGTCTCGCTGGTGATGCCGACCGAGAAACCGGCATGAGTCGCACTGTTCCGTCCGTTTCGACTTCGTGGGTCGACGATCAGGGGGGTAGGACGAACTTCAGTTCGTCGTGCCCGTCAGCCGATGGGAGCAGCCGCGACGTCGAAAGCACCATCGTTGAAGATCAGCGAGAATCAGCGGGCCTGCCGAGGCCCCGGGACCGGCTTCGCACGGCGAACTGAAGTTCGCCCTACGAAGCCCGGCCCGTCGCACTCGATTCCGACGGAGCCACGACATCGCGTCGGACGAATTGGTAGTACAGTTCGCATCACGCCAGCATCGCCTCGAGCACCTCGCGCGGGGCTTCGGCGTATCGATACGGCTCCATGCTGTAGCTGGCCCGGCCTTGCGACAGGCTGCGGACCTGAGTCGAGTAGCCGAACATCGCCGACAACGGCGCGTGCGCTTCGAGCACCGTCAAGTCGCCCCGCCGCTGCGAATTCACGATCATCGCCCGTCGCATGTTGAGGTCCGACTGAATCGACCCCAGCGACTCGTCGGGCGTGACCACCTCCAGCCGCATCACCGGCTCGAGCAGCACGACGTCGGCGGCGTCGAGCGCCGCATCGACCGCGGCGCTGGCGGCGGCCTGCACCGCGAAGTCGGTCGTCTCTCCCTCGCGGTAGCCGGCGTCGAGCAGCGTGAACTTCGTCCTCATCAGCGGATAGCCGATCCGCCCACCGCTCTTCGATCGCGCGCGGACTTCCTCCTCGGCCACTTTCGCCAACTCGGCCGGCAGCGTGCCCGGCTTCATCTTGTTCTCGACGACGATCGACTCGTCGGCGGTGTTCGGCTCGACGCGCAATCGCAGCCGGGCGAACTGCGTCGTCCCGGCCGTCTGCCGGTGGAACTCGCCGTTCGCCTCGGCGGAACGGCGGACCGACTCGCGGTAGCTGACGCGGGGCTTGTGGACCTTGACCTTCAGGCCGAAGTCGCGCTCCATCCGCTTCTTGATGATTTCGAGGTGCAGCTCTCCCATGCCGCTGATGATCGTCTGGCCGGTTTCCTCGTTGACCTTGGCGTTGAACGTCGGATCCTGCTTGGCGAGGCGGACGAGCGTTTCTTCGAGCTTCTTTCGTTCGGCGCTCGAATCCGGCTCGACCGCCATCGAGATGACCGTCTCGGGAAAGCGGATGTTTTCGAGCAGCACCGGCTGATGGACGTCGCACAGCGTGTCGCCGGTCACCACGTCCTTCGGGCCGATCACGCCGACGATGTCCCCCGCGGCGACTTCATCGGTGTCGATCTTCTCGCGGCGGTCCGACTGCAGGTGCCACAACTGGCTGATGAGTTCCTTCTTGCCGGTGCGGGCATTGAGCACGCGGCTTCCGGACTTGAGCTTGCCGCTGTAGACCCGCACGAAGCACAGGTCGGCGTGCTTGTCGGCGACGATCTTGAAAATCAGCCCCGCGAAGGGATCGTCGGGCGAGGGCTTGCGAACCTGCCGACCCTTCTTCGGATTGGGATGGTCCCCTTCCACCGGCGGGCGATCGAGCGGGCTGGGCAGATAGCGGGCGATCGCGTCGAGCAAGGGCTGAACGCCGACGTAATTGAGCGACGTGCCGCACAACGTCGGCTGCAATTGCCCGCTGATGGTCGCCTTGCGAAGCAAGTCGTGAATGCGTCGCGGGTCGACCGGCTGGTTTTCGAGATAGGCGGCCATCAGCTCGTCGTCGAGCATGGCGACCGTTTCCATCAGCTTGCCGCGCCATTCCTCGGCGGCGGCGCGGTGCCGCTCGGGGATCTCGGAGAACTCGAACCGCGCCCCGAGCGACTCGGCGTCCCAGCCGATGGCCTTCATTTCGATGAGATCGATCACGCCGGCGAAGGCGTCGGGATTGGGGGGCGAGCCGGCCCCCATGGGGATCTGGATGGCGACGGGTTGCGCGGCGAGGCGGCTGCGGATGTCGTCGAAGGTGCGCTCGAAGCTCGCCCCGATGCGGTCCATCTTGTTGATGAAGCAGATGCGGGGGACGTTGTACTTGTCCGCCTGCCTCCAGACCGTTTCGCTTTGCGCCTCGACCCCTTCCATGGCGCTGAAGATCACCACGCCGCCGTCGAGCACGCGAAGACTGCGTTCGACCTCGGCGGTGAAGTCGACGTGGCCGGGCGTGTCGATGATGTTGATCGTCATCCCGGCCCACTGGCAGGTGACGGCGGCGGAGTAGATCGTGATGCCGCGCTGCGCCTCCTCGGGGTCGACGTCGGTCGTGGTGTCGCCGGTGTCGACGTTCCCCATGCGGTGCTGAGCGCCGGTGTAATAGAGGATGCGCTCGGTGGTCGTGGTCTTGCCGGCATCGATGTGGGCGATGATGCCGATGTTGCGGATGTCTGCGAGAGGGGTGGGCATGGCGGGTCGAGGGGCGATGGTCAAGGGTCGAAGGCGAGCGGCCGGCGTGAGCCGGCTGGTGCTCACCGGGGGGCTCTGGTACGCACCAAGGGGCGCTGGTACGCACCGGGGGGCTGACGCCCCCCGCTCGCCGAGACATCGACCCTCGAGCTACCACGCGAAGTGCGCGAAGGCCTTGTTGGCGTCGGCCATGCGATGGACGTTGTCGCGCTTGGTCATCGCGGCCCCTTCGCGGCGGTAGGCGGCGAGCAGTTCGTCGGCGAGCCGGACGTGCGTGGGCCGCCCCTTCTTGTCGCGGACCGCCTCGAGAATCCAGCGGATCGAAAGCGTCTGCTGCCGCTTGGCGTTGACCTGCGTCGGCACCTGGTAGGTGGCCCCGCCGACCCGCTTCGAGCGGACTTCGATGTGCGGCTTGACATGCTCGACCGCCTGCGTGAAGACCTCGATGGGAGAGGTTTCGGGAACCTTCTTTTCGATGATTTCGAGCGCGGAGTAGAACACGCCCTGCGCGACGGATTTCTTGCCGTCGTGCATCAGGCAGTTGACGAACTTCGAGGCGAGCTTGGATCCGAACCGCGGGTCCGGTCGAAGCTGCGTGGCGCTGGCGGTGAAGTCTTTGGGCATGGTTGGTCAGTTGTCCGCTGTCAGTAGTCAGTTGTCCGCTGTGGACCGTCTGTTGGCCGATTGGTTGGTCGTCGCCCGCTACGTCGCCGAATGCAACTGACAACGGACAACGGACCACTGACCATCATTTGGGCCTCTTCGCCCCATACCGGCTGCGGGCCTGGCGGCGGTCGGAGACGCCGAGCGTATCGAGCACGCCGCGGATGATCTTGTACCGCACGCCGGGCAGGTCGCGGACCCGGCCGCCGCGGACCAGCACGATCGAGTGCTCCTGCAGATTGTGCCCCTCGCCGGGGATGTAGGCGGTGATTTCCTTGCCGTTCGACAACCGCACGCGGGCCACCTTCCGCAAGGCCGAGTTCGGCTTCTTGGGAGTCACGGTGCGGACGTTGAGGCACACCCCCCGCCGTTGCGGGCAGCCTTCCAGAACGGGAGTTTTCGACTTCGTCCGCTGCTTCTTGCGGGGCTTGCGGACCAGTTGATTGATCGTGGGCATGGGATCGAACGTGTGTGTCGGGTCATCGGGAACGGTGGAATGTACCGGAAGCCGTTCCGCAGGTCAATCAAGTCGGACGCGGATTCGAATTCGAAATGCGGCCATCCCGGCAGGCGAGGTTCCCGGCGCCTGGGCGACCGGACGACCTCGCCGCGGCGCGTGCCACGCTCTCGAAGGGCGGGTATAGTCACCGGAATGTCCGTCGATGCCCGTTACACCAAGCAGCACTTCAGCGTCAAGCCGTTCCTGGGCTACTTCCAGCACATCGCCGCGCGCTATCCGCAGGTCGATCTGGCGGAATTGTGCGGGAACGCCGGGCTGCCGCTGGCCTATTTCGACGACGAGGACAACTGGGTCTCCCTCGAATGGGCCGTGGCATTCTTCGAGGGGTGCCGTGACGCGACCGGGAACGAGCGGCTGTTCTACGAAGCGGGACTGGCGAGCATCAACCCGCAAGCGGTCGGCCGGGCGATGTTCGTCCTCGTGCGATACGCCCTCTCGATTCAGACGATCTACGAGCAATCGGCGGCGTTCGTCGAGCGGCTGAACAAGATCGTGCGGATCGAGATTCTCGTCTCGCGGCGGCAGTACGTGAAGCTTCGCATCGAGCCGCGGACCGATCACGTCGACGACGACGAACTCGACTTGCTGCGCACGGCGTGCGAGTCGTTCGTGATGCCGAACACCTTCGGCTATCTCGCCGCCGCGCCGACCGCCAAGGGACTGCCTCCCGCGGAGTTGACGATCGACCGGACGGAAGGCCCGCGCGGGTTGCCGAGGTGGATCGTCGAGGCGCGGTTCCACGACACGCTGGGCTTGCGGCCGTGGCTGATCGCCTCGTCCGTCACGGGAATCGCGGCGGGCGGGCTGTGCTGGGCGTTCGCGCCGGCGCTCGATCCCACCGCGGGGCGGTTCGCGCTGGCATTGCTCGCGGCGGGGGCGGTCGTCACCGCGCCCCTGGTGTGGATCGCGATCCGAATGGCCGCCGCGCAAAAGACCGCCGCCGCCGAGACCGCCGATTCGCTCTCGGTCCTCGAAGACCGTTACAAGGAACTGCAGCGCGAGCGGGAACATGCCGAGCGGCTGAAGCAGCTCGACGCGCAGAAGACGCAGTTCTTTCAGAACGTGTCGCACGAGTTCCGCACGCCGCTCACGCTCATCACCGGCCCGCTGGAAGCGACGCTCGCCGGGCATTACGGCGAGATTTCCGACGCGGCCCGCGAGCAACTCGAGATCATGCTGCGGAACGCGCGGCGGCTGTTGCGGCTGATCAATCAATTGCTCGACCTGTCGAAGCTCGACGCCGGCTCGATGGAGTTGCGCACGTCGCGCGTCGACCTGGTTCCTTTGTTGAACCGCGTCTGCGCGTGCTTCGAGTCGGCCGCGCATCGCAAGGACATTCTGCTGCAATTCACCAGCGAAGCGCCCGCGCTCGTGGCCGAGGTCGATCTCGACAAGCTCGAAAAGGTGCTGTTCAACCTGCTGTCCAACGCCCTGAAGTTCACCGACGACAACGGCCGCATTCGCGTGCGGCTGTTGCGCGAGGACGATCGCTGCGAGATCATCGTCGCCGACACCGGCCGCGGCATTCCCGCCGCCGAGTTGCCGCACATCTTCGATCGCTTCCGCCAGGCGGACGGCACGCTGACGCGCGAACACGAAGGGACGGGCATCGGGCTGGCGCTCGTCCGCGAGTTCGTCGAACTGCACGGCGGAAAGGTGACGGTCGACAGCCAGGTGGGCGGCGGCAGCCGGTTCACGGTGCATCTGCCGGTGCGCGCGAAAGTGGGAGACCGCGCGACGGACGATTCGGCGGCGATCGATTCGGTCGATTCAATCGACGAGGCGGAGACGCGCGGCGATCTGGCGGCCCTCGAGCTGGCGGGAATCGCGGAAAGCGGGCGCGACTTCGCGAGGCGCGAAACCGCAAGCGGGGTGGATGCCGCAATGGACGATTCGACGACGTCCGCGCGCGATCGCGCGCGGGTGTTGATCGTCGAGGACAACGTCGACATGCGGGCGTATACGCGGTCGTGCTTCGAAGGGGCCGACGTCGACGTGTTGACCGCGGCGGATGGCGTCGAAGGGCTCGAGGTCGTCCGGGCCGCCGCCCCCGATCTCGTCGTCAGCGACGTGATGATGCCCCGCATGGACGGCCGGCAACTCCTCACCGCGATCCGCGATTCGCCCGAACTGCGGCAGACGCCGGTGATTCTGCTCACCGCGAAGGCGACCGACGAGTGGAAGCTCGACGGCCTCCAGGCGGGGGCCGACGATTATCTCGCCAAGCCCTTCAACCGCGAGGAGTTGCTAGCGCGGAGCATGAACCTCATCCGGCTGCGGCGGATGGCCCGCGAGATCCAGGAATTCAACGAGCGCACGACCCGCGGCGTGCTCACGCGGTTCTTGCCGCCGGAATTGGTCGAGAAGATCGTCGCGGGGGAAATCGAACTCGGGGCCGAGCCGCAATCCGCCGCCGTGACGATCCTGTTCTGCGATCTCGTCGGCTTCACGTCGCTGACGGCGAAACTGCGGGCGGCGAAGATCAGCCGGATTCTCAACGAGTATCTCACGGCGATGAACGACGCGATCTTCGCGCACGGCGGGACGATCGACAAGTTCATCGGCGACGCGATCATGGCGATCTTCGGCGCGCCGCGGGAAATGCCCGTGAGCGAACAGGCGCGGGCGGCGGTCGAATCCGCCCGCGCGATGCACCGCGCGCTCGCGGAACTCAACGCCCGCTGGGCGGAGGAAGGCATCGAACCGCTGGCGATGCGGATCGGGATCCATCACGGAGCGGCGGTGGTCGGCCAGTTCGGCAGCGACCGCCGCAGCGATTACACCGCGATCGGCCCGGTGGTGAACCTCGCCTCGCGAATCGAATCGGCCTGCGAACCGGGGGCGACGTTCATCTCGGGAGAAGTCGCCGACTGGCTCGGCGAGGACGAAATCACCGAAGCCGGCACGTTCGACCTGAAGGGCATTGCCGGCCCGGTGACGCTGTGGCGGATGCGTTCCCCCGGTTAGCCGCGAGCCGGGAGGCGAGCGCTCCGTCCGCCAAGCATTCCACGGTTGCCGCTGCGTCGGGCAGGCGGTACAAGATCGGGTGCCGGGCGCACGCGGATGGATCAGCGCCCGCGCACCTTCCATCACGCCATCACGAACATTGTTCGTCAAGGATCGCATCCCCATGACCGCTCCGATTCGCGTGGCCGTCACCGGCGCCGCCGGGCAGATCGGCTATGCCCTCATCTTCCGTCTCGCCTCCGGCCAAGTGTTCGGCCCGGATCGCCCGGTCATCCTGCATCTCATCGAGTTGCCGCAGGCGATGGGATCGCTCGACGGCGTTCACATGGAACTCGAAGACTGCGCCTTTCGCACGCTCGCCGGCGTCGTCAAGGCGGACAGCGACCATCTCGAAGACGGCTTCCGCGATTGCAACTTCGTCCTCTGCGTGGGGAGCATTCCCCGCAAGCAGGGGATGGAGCGCGGCGACCTGATCCGCGTCAACGGGCCGATCTTCACCAGCACCGGCCAGGCGATTCAGGCGGCCGCCGCGGACGACGTCCGCGTGCTCGTCGTCGGCAACCCCTGCAACACGAACTGCCTGATCGCGATGTCGCACGCGCCGGACGTCCCCCGCGATCGCTGGTACGCGATGACCCGCCTCGACCAGAACCGGGCCATCGGGCAGCTCGCGCAGAAGGCGGGCCGCCCCGTCTCCAGCGTGCGGAACATGGACATCTGGGGGAACCACTCCGCCACGCAGTATCCCGACTTCCACCACGCCACGATCGACGGCAAACCGGCGCTCGACGTCATCGGCGACGAGAAGTGGCTGCAAGGGGAGTTCATCGAGACGGTCCAGCAGCGCGGGGCGGCGGTCATCAAGGCCCGCGGCGCGTCGAGCGCCGCCTCGGCCGCGAACGCCGCGCTCGAAAGCTTGTGGCACATCGCTCATCCCACGCCGCAGAGCGAGACCTTCAGCGCCGCGGTGTGCAGCGACGGCAGCTACGGCGTGGACGAAGGGCTGATCTCGAGCTTCCCGCTGACGAGCGACGGCGTCTCGTGGTCCATCGTGCAGGGACTGGAGCACGGAGACTTCTCGCGGAAGAAGATCGAAGCGACCGTGGCGGAACTGCGCCAGGAGCGGGACACGGTGCGCGATCTGCTGCCGTGAGGGCATTGACCGGATCCGTGCGTCGCCGGTAATCTCGTAACTGTTCGGACTCTCGCCGTCGACTCCAACGAGGACGGACTTAGCCATCGGCCGATGTTCGGCTCGTCGATTTGGGAATGGTCGCCAAGGTGCGCCCCACCGTCGTCGTGAGCGTTCCCGCCGACGATGCCGACCGCGCGTTGGCCACTCTCGTTCCGCACACGACGAGCACTCGCGATTCGCGCTTCGAAGTTCGCATCCGCACGAGGTTTCTGTGGACAACAAGGATTCGAGTGGTCTGGCGTTCGGTTCCGGGGCGGCTTATACTCGAGTTCAACTCGTCTCACGTCGCGGAATGGCTCACCTCGATCGGCAATCGGAAGGTTCGCGCATGTCGAAAGCGTCCAAGCAGATGGTTCTGGGGTCGATGGTCGCCGCGGGCCTGGTCGCGGTCGCCGCGCTGGTGGACATGGTGGCGGGCTTCCCGTTCGCCGGGAGCATGGTGTTCGACATCATCTTCCTGATCGCCGCCGGCCTGGTGATCTACCTGGGGTGGGACGCGTATCAGGACGTGAAGTAGGCCGCCGAGGTTGCTGCGACGGCTCGCTCGTCGCCTGCCGGGGGCTTCGCTACCTGCACACCGCGCGTTCCTCGAAGCCCTCCGGCTCGATTTGGATCGTGATGTGATCGATGCCGAATCGGTCGTGAAGCATGGTCCGCAAGTCGGCGAGGACGTGGTGGTGCGTCCGCTCGCCGTCGATCACGACATGGGCGGAGAGTGAATCAAGTCCGCTGGTGATCGTCCACACATGGAGGTCGTGCACGCCGAGCACGCCGGGGGTTTCCTTGAGGGCCGCGAAGACCTCGTCGACGTCGATGCCGCGGGGCGCGCTTTCCATCAGCACCGAGACCGATTCCGCCAGCAGCCGCCACGAGGCGTAGATCACCAACAACGCGATCAGCACCGAGGCGAGCGGGTCGGCCCACCGCCAGCCGAAGGCCCAGATCAGCCCGCCCGCCGCGATCGCCCCCACGCTGCCCAGCGCGTCGGACAGCACGTGCAGCCACGCGCCGCGGATGTTGAGATTTTCGTGCCGGCCTGCGTGGAGGATCAACAGCCCGGCCAGATTCACGAGCAACCCGCCGACCGCGATCGCCATCATCAGGGGAGCGCGCACCTCGGGCGGATCCTGGAACCGCTCCCAGGCTTCGACGACGATGAACAGTGCGATCGCCACCAGCGCCGCCCCGTTCGCCAGGGCCGCGAGGATCTCCGCCCGGTAATAGCCGTAGGTGCGACGAGCAGGCGCGGGACGATCGGCGATCCAGACGGCGAACAGGCTCAGGGCGAGGGCCGCCACGTCGGACAGCATGTGTCCGGCGTCGGCGAGCAGGGCCAGCGAGTTGGTGACGATTCCGCCGATGAACTCGGCGAGCATATAGCACGCCGCGAGGACGAGCGTGAGCGCGAGCCGCCGTCGATTTCCCGCGGCGTGCATCGCATGCGCGTGGTGATGGTCGTGCCCGCCGTGCATGAGGTGTGGTTCGAATGCCAGTAGTTCCAAGTTCCAGGTTGCCGGTTCGGCGCGAAGCCACCGCGCGTCATGCCCGCGAAGGCGGGCATCCAGTCGATGCGAGGACAGCGATGACAATGGATTGCCGCCCTGGCGATTGTTGGATTCCCGCCTGCGCGGGAATGACGGAGGGCGCCATCGCGAACTTGGAACGACTGAATGATGAATCGGGTACGCGGGAGCCGCGACTGGGACGCTTCGAAGGCACGGGCCGCCGGGGCATTGTTCCCGCGCGAGGCGTTCCTTGCAATGTCCTGGGGGGCGATCTACAGTGGATCCGGCGGCGAGGACCGCGCGGCGTTGGAATCGAAATCTTCCAACGGCATCGCCGCAGCGAGCGTAAACACGGGGGAAGCCGGTCCGAACCGCCCCGAGTGGCGCGTTCGGCCTTCGCCCGACCGTTGCCGGTCCCTTCTGGCAGACACTCGTCGAAATTCCGCCGATCCACCTCGTTCACCGTTCATCGAAAATTCACGCCGTTCCGTTAGGGTGTCGCGCCGCGGGGGCCGCGCCGCCGGTCGGACCGGTTCCGCTCGACGACCCGAACTCACCCGCCGATCGCACTGAAGGGGCCTGAATGGAACCCACTCCCGTCATCGAGACCCGGAACCTCACGAAGATCTACCGTGACTTCTGGGGCCGCAAGAAGGTGCGCGCTCTCAACTCGCTGACGCTTGAAGTGAAGCGGGGCGAGGTGTTCGGCCTGCTGGGGCCGAACGGGTCCGGCAAGACGACCACGATGAAGCTGCTGCTGGGACTCTTGTTCCCGACCGAGGGGGACATTCGCGTCCTCGGCCGTCCCGCGACCGACGTCGCCAAGAACGAACGCATCGGCTACCTGCCGGAAGAGTCCTACCTGTACCGCTTTCTGAACGCCGAGGAAACGCTCGATTTCTACGGCCGGCTGTTCAAGATCTCGACGGCCGAACGTCGCAAGCGAACGCGGGAGTTGATCGAACTGGTGGGCTTGCAGCACGCCAAGCGGCGGCAGCTGAAGGAATACTCGAAGGGGATGACCCGCCGCATCGGCCTGGCGCAGGCGATCATCAACGATCCCGACCTGGTGCTGCTCGACGAGCCGACCAGCGGTCTGGATCCGATCGGCACCCGCGAGATGAAGGATCTCATCATCCGGTTGAAGGAGGCGGGCAAGACGGTCGTGATGTGCAGCCACCTGCTGGCCGACGTGCAGGACGTGTGCGACCGCATCGCCATTCTGTACAACGGCGAGTTGAAGGTGATGGGCCGCGTGGAAGACCTGCTGAAATCGCAGGGGGAGACGCAGTTGGTCACCAGTTCGCTCCCCGAGGCCGCCATCGACGAAGTCCGCCAGGTGCTCGCGAAGCACGGGGCGCGGTTGCTGAAGGTCGATCATCCCACGGCGAGTCTCGAAGAGTTGTTCCTGCAAACGGTCAAGGAAAGCCGCGAACGCCCCGGCCGACGGTTTCTGCCGGGAGAGGCGCCGGGCAGCACGGACGGCAATGGCCGCGCGGCGGCGGGTCCGGTCGACGCGGAAAAGAAGGTGGCCGAGCCGTAGCGGTTTTCGAGCCGCGTGGTGCGACCGCGGTCGCCGAATCGCGGGCGCAACCCTTCAGATTCGAACTTGGGAGCGAAGCGTCGGAATTCTTGCGAATTCCGCGAAAGCCGACTCGCAATCTCGATTGGGACATGACAGTAGTCGAGGTCAGAAGCGTCGATGCAGTTCGATCCGCAACCGTACGATCTCTGGGCCGGCCTCAAATACTGGGGCGCGGTCGTGGGCGTGTGCCTGGTGCTGGTGCTCGCGCTGAGCGTGCTGATCTCGCTGCTGCTGGCGGGGGGCCGGGGGCCGCAGCGGGTGGGGCGGCAAATCCTCGACGGATTCCGCGACATCGCCGACCTTTCGTTCCGGCGGGTCTGGGCCTTGGCGATGCTCACGTTTCGCGAGTCGATGCGGCGGAAGGCGCTCGGCGTGTTCGTGGTGTTCGCGGTGTTGTTCATGTTCGCGGGCTGGTTCCTGTCGGACGCCAATCCCCGCCCGGACCTGCAACTGGGCGTCTACATCAGCTTCGTGCTGACGGCGGTGAGCTGGCTGATTCTGCCGGTGCTGCTGTTGCTGTCCTGCTGGAGCATTCCCGAAGACACGCGGACGCGGTCGCTGCACACGGTCGTGACGAAGCCCGCCCGCCGACTGGAGATCGTGCTGGGGCGGATGGTCGGGTTCTGGATGTTGGGAACGCTGCTGGTCGTCGTGATGGGGGCGGTGAGCTACGTGTGGGTCGTCCGCAACTTCCCGGCCCCCACGCTCGAAACCGAACTGCTCGCCGCCGACGGAACCGCGTATCCCGTCGAGGCCCGGCTCACCAATCGCGTTCGCGTCGGCATCACCGACCCGAACGGCGGTGAGTCGAAGCGGTTCGACGGTCCCGACGACCTGCACGTCGTCCAGCAGGTGCGCGACGAGTTTCCGGACGCGCCCGGCGTCTCCGAGCAGCTTTCGTTGGAACTCGCCGACGTGCGGGCGGACCACCCGGTCCTCCTCAGCCGCGATCCCTTGTACGGAAACCTCTCCTATCTCGATCGGGAAGGAAACCCCGCGGAACGGGGAACCAACGTGGGCGACGAGTGGAAGTATCGCAGCTATATCGCCGGCGGAACCCGATCCCGGGCCGTCTGGACGTTCGAGAAAATCGCTCCGAACATCCTGGGAGACACGCTTCAATTCGAGTCCTCGTTCGAGGCGTTCCGCACGCACAAGGGGGACATCGAAACGGGGCTGATGGCGCAGTTCATCTTCACCAAGAACCTTCGCGAGCAGGCGTCTCGAGCGGTCTCGGCGCCCGGCGGACGATTCGCCGCGCTCAGCCGACCCGTCCAGGACGGCGCCTTCCGCCGCGCCGGCGACGAACTGCGGACCTTGGCCGACGGAATCGCCAAGCGGCAACTCGCGTTGACCGCGGAGCAACTGCCGCTGCTCCGCGAGGGATACGGCCGACTCGCCGCGCTGCTGGAGCCGTTCCGAAATCCTCCCCCCGCTCACGCGGGAGGCTCGCAACCGGCGGAGAGTTGGGAGCGGTTGCCGGAGTTGATCGAGGCGGCCCGCGGCGTGGAATCCGCCGCCGCCGCGCGAGACGTTGCGCGGCTCTCGGCGTCGCTTCAGCGGCTCGGGGAGCTGTTCCGATCCGAAGAGCAACGCCTGGAACGGGAACTGGTCGACCTGCGGGTTCCGTTCACCCCTTTCGAAGTGCATGAGTACGGTCGCGACCTGAACCTGGTTCCCCGCAAGCTGGCGAACGTTCTCGGCTCGCGGACCGACAAGGCGGTGGTCGACCTGTACGACGACCTGGTTCACGGGGGAACGCTGCGGGTCGAAGTGGCTTGTCTGGATGCGGGACAATATCTGGGGGTGGCGCGGCCTGACCTGTTCATTCGCCTGCCGGACCGGCCGTTCCTCAGCGGGTTCGCCAAGGCGCTCTTCGCCGACTGGCTGAAGCTGATGCTGGTGGTGGTCTTCGGCGTGACGGCCGGCTGCTTCCTGAAAGGCCCGGTGGCGGCGCTGCTGACGTTCACGCTGGTGATTCTGGGGAGCTTCTTCCACGGCTTCATGGGGCAGGTCGTGACGCGCGAGTTGGAAGGCTCGGGACCGGTCGAATCGGCGATCCGCATCGTCCTGCAAACCGGCCCGACGGTCCCGCTGGAGGGCTGGGCGAAGAGGATCTCCGATCTGGTCGATCCGGCTCTCCTCAAGTGGATGGAAGGCGTGTTGTACATCATTCCGGATCTCGGCCGCTATTCCGTCGCGCATTACGCGGTCCGCGGGTTGGACGTTCCCTGGTCGGCGGCGCTGTTGCCCGCGGTCGTGACGACGGTGGCTTACTTCATCCCGTTTCTGCTGTTGGGCTATTACAGCCTGAAGCTGCGGGAACTGGAGGCGAAATGAACGACTTGACATCGAGGCAACGCAAGCTGGTCTATGTGGGCGCCATCGTGGCGCTGTTGATTCCGATCATCTGGCTGGGAATGCCCGCCGGGGCCGCTTCCTCCGGAGGCGGGGCCATGGTGGGCCGCCTGGCGGAATTGCGGCAGGATTACGACCTGGGCGAGGCCACGCTGGGGGACGTCGATCCCTCCTCCGCCACGATGAACCTCGTCCTGCTCGGGTTGCGGGGCATCGCCGCCAACGCGCTGTGGCACAACGCCAACGAGCAGCAGAAGACGAAGGAATGGGCCAAGCTGCGGGCGTCGGTCGATTCGATCATCCTCCTGCAGCCGCACTTCGCCAGGGTCTGGAGCTTCCAGGGATGGAACCTGGCGTTCAACGTCTCCGCGGTCCACGACCGGGTGGCGGACCGCTGGTACTGGGTCAAGGAGGGGGGGAAGTTCGCGATCAAGGGGACCGAGCGAAACTCCCGCAGCGCCTACTTGTATTCCGACGGCCCCGGCCGGATCGTGGGCTTCAAGATCGGGAAGGCCGACGAATGGAAGTCGTACCGCGCGTTCTTCCAGAGCGATCCCGACGTCGCGCGGTACGGCGGCCGCGCCGATCCGGGCATCGCCACCGTCGACGGAGAGCCGTTCGGCGACCACTACCTCGCCGCCCGGCGGTGGTACGAGAAGGGGAACGCCGCGGAAGAACAGCACGAACAGCCCTTCCTCGGAACCTCGCGGATGAACTACCGCCACCAGCCGGCCCGCGCTCAGATCAACTCCGCCGAGGCGCTGCAACGGGATGGAAGCTTCGGCGAACGAACGCGTCAAACGTGGGACGAGGCGCACTACTTGTGGACCGAAGTCTTCGGGCGCGAGTCGTTCCGCACAAGGCTCGGCGAGGTGGTCTTGAACGCGACCCCGGAAGAGATCCGCCGCATCGCCCGCCGGGAGCAAATCGACGTCAAACTCAAGGAAGAGATCATCGAAAAGGAACGTGATGACGCCAATTACCACTTCTGGCGCGACAAGTGCCTGCTCGAACGCGAAGCCGAGACCCAGGCGATTCGAGGCTCGTTGTACGAGGCCAAGCGGATGTTCCGCGAAGAGCCGGGCAAGCTCGCCCCCACGCTCGTCCGCCCCACGCCCGACGCCGCGCGGTGGATGTTCGCCCAGATGTTGGGGAACCTTCGAGCCGGCCGGATGTTCGCCCCGTTCGTTCATCGCCGGATACTCCGCACCGTGGACGAGGACGGCCGGATCCGAGCGGTGTTCTCCCCCGACGAGTCCTCGCGGTACGCCGCGCGCAACCGTCTCTCGCCGCGGGAGATGTCCGTGCTGATGCGCGTCTTCACCGCGGAGCGGCCCGTTCCCCGAACCGAATTCGTCGCCGACGCCGAGATTTCCAATGCCGTTCTCGCCCGGCTCGAAGAGCGGGGGCTGCTGCAAACGGTGTCGGAGATTCACGTCCAGCTCGAAGCGGCGATGGCCGGATATGAACGGTTGCTGGCGGACTTCCCGCTCATCGCCAACGACGTCGAAACGATCGAGGACGGGCTGCTCGCCGTTCTCTATTGGCACAAAGTCCATCAATTGTACGACCGCCCCATTCCGACCTCCGGTTACCCGCTGGAGGAATTGTGGAACAAGTCGCAATCCGATCTCCCCGCCGCCCAGCGGAAATTCATGCGGGAAATGGAAGTCGAGGGAAAGTAGGCGCCACGCCATGAACTTCGCGACGAAATTCGACGACGGGCTGCGCTACTCGGCGTTCCTCGACAGGTACGCCGACGCCGAGCAGCGGCGGCGGTGGGACGAATTTCACGCGCGCATCGAGTTGAGCGGCGCGCAACGGGAGTTGATCGAGGGCTTCCCGCGCGACATGCGGGTGCTGGTGCTCGCCGGGACGTGGTGCGGCGACTGCGTCAACCAGTGCCCCATCTTCGAACGCTTCGCCGAAAACAGCGTCCGGCTCGACATTCGCTACTTCGACCGCGACGATCATCCCGATCTCGCCGAAGAACTTTCCATCTGCGGCGGGAAGCGCGTCCCTTCCGTCCTGTTCCTCAGCGAAGACGGGCACGTGTGCGGCCGCTACGGCGATCGCACGCTGGCGAAGTACCGGCGAATCGTCCGCGACCAAATGGGCGCCGCGTGCCCCACGGGACTCGTCCCGCAGCCGGAAGACCTGCTCGCCGAGGTCGTGCGGGAATGGCTCGACGAGTTCGAGCGAATTCAGCTCATGCTCCGCACGTCGAGCCGATTGCGGCAGCTTCACGGGGACTGACCCGCCATGCCGCCCGCCGACGCGTCCGCCGCCGTTCCGCTGATCGTGTTCGCCGCGGTGTCGCTGGCGGCCGGCGGCGGCTACGCATTCGGATCGCGGCCTCGCCGAACCGTCCCGAACGAAGCCGCCACGAACGACGCAGCCACGGCCCCGCTCGTTCGCCACGGCCAGAAGAATGCGAACGCGGTCTCACGCGACGCCGGAGCGGCGGAGCGGGCGCTGGCGTGGATGCTGGCGCTGCCGGGTGTGTGGCTGATCGCGCTCTGGGCGGCGGACGCGAGGACGCTGTCCCCCCGCGGCGTCGCCGCCGGACTGCTCGTCGGCGTGCTGATCGCGGTCGCCTGCCTGCGTCTCGCACGCCACAGTGCGCCGCCCCGACGCCGCGATCGTCGATGAAGGGCGCCCGGAAAGGGTGCGATCCCGACGACCCCCGACACCGGCCGCGATCCGTCTTGACCGGTTCGACCGCGCCTGCTATTTCTTCCGCCCTTCTCTCTCGCTCTCTCGCGTTCCCATCCTCGATTTCGACCGAACGCCATGACCCGCTTTCACGGGCCCGCGGTCGCTCTGTGTCTGTGCCTGTCGTTCTCGGCCGTTTCGGCGCGCGGGCAGGACGGATACGGCGGCGCGTGGACGCAGGAATCAACTCCCGTACGGCTCGGGGGGGGCATCGAATCCTCCGATGCCGGTTTCGCTCCAAGCGAGTTCGGCCACGCCGGCCTGCCCGCGTCGCGAAAACGCCGGCCCCCCACGACGATCTACACCGAACATCACGAAAGCGGCGCGGAGATCATCCGCCGCGCGCAAGCCGCGGCGGAACAGGACGACGCGGGCTTCGCTCCCTTCGACCAATCTTCCGGCGAACCGCGGCTGTCGTCGAACCCCTCCGCGAACGAGTTCGATTCGAACGAATTCGATTCGAGCGGCTTCGACCCGAACGGTTTCGCCCCCCGCGGGTTCGATCCGAACGATTCCGAATGGGGCGGTCCGCCGGGGGTTCCCCGCACCGCCACGCGTCCCGACTACCTCGATCCGCCGCGTCCCACGCCGGTCGAGCGGAACGGGCTCCAGCCGGATCAGTTCCTGATGCCGAGCACGCCCGGGTCTCAGCAGCCGAGCCCGTGGCTCGACGTCGATCGAATCGTCGATCCCGAAAACGCGCGATTGCTCTTCACCACGCTGCCCGGCAGCGGGAACGACCTGGGCCTCACGGAACTGGACGTCAGCGGCACGCTGTTGTTCCCGCGGGCGCCGGGGCTGTGGATCACGCCGGGCTTCGGCACGGTCTTCATCGACGGTCCGCGGCGGACCGACCTTCCGCCGCAGTTGTACAACGCCCGGCTGGAAGTGGGCTACAAGCACGACTTCGCCCCGCACTTCGGCGTTTCGCTGTCGATCGCGCCCGGCATCTACAGCGACTTCGAACAAAGCAGCAGCGACGCCTGGCGCGTGCTCGGCAAGGCGGTCGGCTTCCTCGCGTTCTCCGAGCAGACGCAGGCGATCTTCGGCGTCGCCTATCTCGATCGCCAGGACGTTCGCGCCCTGCCGATCATCGGGATCATCCACTCCCCCAACCATCTCTGGCGGCTCGAATTCGTGTTTCCGCAGCCGCGGTTCGCGTATCGCATTCTCGACGGCGACGCGAGTTCCACGTGGGTGTACGTCGGCGGCGAGTTCGGGGGCGACACGTGGGCCATCCAACGCACCACCGGACGCAACGACGTCGTCACCTACAGCGACTGGCGGCTGAAGTTCGGCATCGAGTGGAAGGCCGAGTCCGGCCACCATGTGTACCTCGAAACCGGATACGTCTTCAATCGCGAGCTCGAATACCGATCCCGCCGAGGCGATTACGATCCCTCGAGCACGGCGATGCTCCGCTTCGGCGTGACGTACTGAGGGGTCGTCCGACGTGTTGCCGGAAGGCGACGCGAGCGCGCCCTCCGTTTTCGGATCGCAGCGCGGCGTCGTCGATTCGACGGCGCTTCGCCAACCGCTTGCCTCCTCACTTTGCCGGCCGCCGCAGTCGCACCGGCTGTCGGACGTGACTTCGAACTTCCCGAAGAGTTCCCGCGAATTCGGCTGATTTCGCCGTGGAATTCCAGTCGATGCGCGTTGTTCCGGCTGGCGAATCCCGGTTGATCGCGCGGTGTGGGCGCTGCGACTCGGTTCGGCGCGACGCGCCGTCATCATCATCGGCACGGATTCTGCGGAAGATGCCATGTGATATCCGGGCGGCGCATCCCGCCCGATACAGGGCCGACATCACGGGAAGCGACGCATCGAACACCACGGACACCACGACGGGCCGAGGGAGATTCATCGATGAGCGACGAACATCTGACTCATGGCGTGCGGGAATTGCTCAAACTGCGGCACATTCCCGGACTGGACGTGGCCGACGTGTGGGCGGAAGAGGGAGTCGTCCACGTTCGCGGCGCCGCGCATTCGGACTTCGCGAAGCGAACCTGCTACGAATGCTGCCGGCACGTCACCGGCGTTCGCGGAGTGGTCGACGAAGTTCACCTCATGGGGTGAGACGCGGCCGCGCTCATCGGTTTCCGCAGGCGACTTCGACCGCGTCCGCGTTCGCCGGCGCGGTTCGGCGGATGGTCGCCACGATTTCTTCCCGGTCGGCGGCTTTGCTGACGAAGGCGTTCGCCCCGGCTTCGAGCATGCGATCCGGGGCGGTCGCATCGTGCATCGAGAAGCAGATGATCCGCACGTCGGGAGCGACGGCCCGGATCCGCCGCGTCGCCTCGTCCCCCTTCATCCGCGGCATCTGATAATCCATCAGGATCACGTCCGGGGCGCAGCGGTCGAACATCTCGACCGCCATCGCGCCGTCCGCCGCTTCGCCGACGATCTCGATGTCCTCCTCGATCGCCAGCAACCGCGCCAGCGCGTTTCGAATCAGCGAATGATCGTCGGCGATGAGAAGTCGCATGGCCCAACCGCGAAATGGAATGCGAGACAGTCCCCAAGTTCGGCACACCATAGGTCGCACGCGGATCGGAAGCCATCGGGAAACTCCCGGATGGGGATGGGGGGGAAATGCTACCGCTACGGTCCCTCGGTCGTGTAGACTGGGCGCGAACATGGACCGCACGCAACGGATCGCATTGCAGCTTCTGGAAAGCCTTCGCCGAGCGGGCGTGCGCGGATTGCGCCGCGCCGCCGTGGGAGGGGCGATTCCCGCCGATGCGCCTCCCGGTCCCGGCGCGGCGAGAGTTCCACGGACGCCCCCTCCGCGCGCAGCCGCCTCCGCGGAACACCGCCCGACCGACACCAACGCGGCGGGCCGCGCATCGCCCCCACGCGCATCGTCCCCTCGTGAGCGATCGCGGGCCGAACGACCGCCCGCCCCCCTCCGCCCGCCGATTTCTCCGGAGCGTTCCGCCGTGCCCGCGCGTCCCGCCTTCGAGGTCCCGTCGAACCCCGCCTCGCTCAGCCGCGCCGATCGACAGGCCGCGCTCGCCCAGGTGTGCGACGCCGTCGCCCAGTGCCGGATGTGCCGCGAACTGGCCGAGTCGCGCACGCAAACGGTGTTCGGCGTCGGCGACCCCGAGGCGCGCATCCTGTTCATCGGCGAAGCGCCGGGGGCGGATGAAGATCGGCAAGGAGAGCCGTTCGTGGGCAAGGCGGGGCGGTTGCTCGACGACATCATCAAGGCCTGCAAGCTGACCCGCGAGGAAATCTACATCTGCAACATCCTCAAGTGCCGCCCGCCGGGAAACCGCAACCCGACCGACGTCGAAGCGGCCGCCTGCCGTCCGTTCCTCGACGCACAGATCGCGATCGTCGATCCCGACTACATCGTCTGCTGGGGGGCGATCGCGGCCAGGAACCTGCTGGGCACGACCGAGCCGATCGGCAAATTGCGGGGCCGCTTCCACGAGCACGGTCGGGCGAAGGTGCTGTGCACGTATCATCCTTCCTACTTGCTTCGCAATCCCCCCTCGAAGAAGGACGTCTGGGAAGACATGAAGTTCTTCCGCCGAGACATGGGCGTGCAACTGTGAGACGGCCAGCACGCCTCCGCGCTCGCCGAGAGCGAGGTTGGCGGCGGATACTGCTCCTACGGCCTCCCGCATGCCCCCGCACGGTTCCCGGAACGTCCCCCCAGGACCGCATCCCATGTCGAACGCCACCGACGCTCCGCAACTCGAACTAATCGCCGAGGCGCAGTGCACCGAGGAGCGGTTCCTGAAGCACATCTTCGTTCGCGATCAGATGCAGGAGTGGTCGAAGCAGCCGCTCGTCATGGCGCGGGCCGACGGCGTGCAGTACTGGGACGTGCACGGCAAACGGTATCTCGACGCGCTCTCCGGCATCTACGTCGTCTCGGTCGGTCACAACAACCGCCGGGTGATCGAAGCGATCCATGCTCAGCTCGACCGGCTGCACTTCTCGCCGCCCATGCACGGCACGAACCCGGTCGCCATCCAACTCGCGAACCTGATCGCGGAACTCGCGCCGGGCGATCTCGGGGCGGTGAAGTTCCAGTGCGGCGGGTCGGAAGTGACCGAGGCGGCGATCAAGTTCGCCCGGCAATATCACCGGCTGACCGGGAATCCCGGACGCTACAAGATCATCAGCCGGTATCTCTCGTGGCACGGCTCGACGCTGGGCTCGCTCGCCGCGTCGGGGCTGGCTTCGCGGAAGACCGTCAACGAGCCGCTCCCCGCCGGTTTCATGCACGTCTTCCCGCCGACGTGCTATCGCTGCCCGTTCGGCAAGGAGTACGATGGCGGCGAATGCGGCATCACTTGCGCCACGATCGTCGAGCAGACGATTCGCATGGAAGACCCCGCGACGGTCGCCGCGATCATGGTCGAGCCGATCGGCCACACGGGGGGCATCATCGACCCGCCGCCGGAGTACCTGCCGATCCTTCGCGACATCTGCGACCGCCACGGCATCCTGCTGATCTTCGACGAGATCATCACCGGCACGGGCCGCACCGGCGAGATGTTCGCCGCCGAGACGTTCGGCGTGACACCGGACGTCATCTGCACCGGCAAAGGGATGAGCGGCGGGTTCATTCCGATCTCGGCGATGATCGCCCGCGAGTCGCTCGCCGATACTTTCTGGGGACCGACCGCTGAGAATCCCGGCTTCGTCGAAGGGCACACCAATGAAGGACACCCCGTCGCCTGCGCCGCAGCGATCGCCGTGTTGCGCGAAATCCTCGAACGCGACTTGTGCGGCAACGCCCGCGCGCAAGGGGCGCGATTGCGGTCGCACTTCGAATCGTTCGCGGAGAAATACGGCGTGATCGGCGACATTCGCGGCAGGGGGCTGTTGCAGGGAATCGAGTTCGTCCGCGACCCAAGGACGAAGGAGCCATTTCCCGATGCAGAACAATTCGGCGTGCGCGTCGGCCGCCGCGCGCTCGAACTCGGCCTGCTGTGCCGATTCGACCCGCACTGGATCGCGTTCGGTCCGCCGTTGTGCTCGACTACGGAGCAGATCGACGAGATGGCGGGGACGCTCGACCGCGCGCTGGGGGAGGTGTTGAACGGCGAGTGACGAGTGACGAGTTCGGACAAGAGGCGCCGAATTACAACCCAGCGAGCCTCCCGCGTCAGCGGGGGGAGCAACCCAACCGCAGGAGATCCAAACCATGGCCACGGCGACATTCGGCGCGGGATGCTTCTGGGGAGTCGAAGAAGCGTTCCGTACCACCGAGGGCGTGACGAAAACCGCGGTCGGTTACGCCGGCGGACATCTCGACGAACCGACGTACCAGGACGTCTGCTCGGATCGCACCGGGCACGCGGAGGTCGTGCAGGTCGAGTTCGATCCCGCCCGCATCTCGTACGACGCGCTGCTCGACCTGTTCTGGCAGCTGCACGACCCGACGACGCTGAACCGCCAGGGACCGGACGTCGGCAGCCAGTATCGCTCGGTGATTTACTTTCACGATCCCGAGCAGAAGTTGGCGGCGGAGGAATCGCGCCGCCGTCTCGCCGAAAGCGGCCGGCACCGCGCCCCGATCGTCACCGCCATCCAACCCGCCCCCGCCTTCTGGCCGGCGGAGGAGTATCACCAGCAATACATCGCGAAGCGCGGCGGTGGCGGCTGCCATATTTGACGGCCGAGTTTCGAAGAGCCGCGCACGAAGTAAGGCAACGGCGGGAAATTGATCCACCGTGGTGCGTATCGTCGAGGGGTGGCTGGGGTCGAAGCGAAGCGCAGCCCCCAGCGATGCGCCGA
>JBBDNT010000148.1:0-24956 GCA_040877445.1 Planctomycetaceae bacterium | reverse complement strand
ATCAACCATGCTGACTCAACCCCAAACCACTGCGGCTCACGCACCCTTTCAGGGTTGACCG
The DNA here is from genome assembly GCA_040877445.1 of Planctomycetaceae bacterium. Classification (GTDB taxonomy): domain Bacteria; phylum Planctomycetota; class Planctomycetia; order Planctomycetales; family Planctomycetaceae; genus JBBDNT01. The sequence goes on along the minus strand of JBBDNT010000148.1, from coordinate 24,895 downwards.
GACGGGGGATCGCGGACCCAGGGTGCGCTCGCTATCGCTCGCGACCCCTGGGCTTTGGAATTCAACCCTTTCAGGGTTGGAAGAGCGGCGCCGGGCGCCCTCGCGGCAGGGCGACCGCGATGACTCCGTTGAGTCGCGAGAACTTGGAACTACTGAGTGATGAGCGACGGCCCCACTCATTCAAGAGACCGACGACCGTTTCGGCTTCGGTGCCGCAGGGCGCTGATTCTTGTCGCTTCGCGACCCGGTGTTCCATCGGCCCTTCGGTCTCGATCACCCGCTCTCGATCGTCTCCAACTCGCGATGCGCCGCGTGGGTGTCGAGGTCGTGGTAGGCGTAGGCCTCTTCGATCACGACGGGGACGGTGTCGAAGTTGAACGTGGTCGGGGGGGAGGGCACTTCCCATTCCAGGCCCCGCGCGTTCCAGGGGTTCTCCGTGGCGGCGGGGGCGTATTTCAACGACCAGAGCAAGTACGCCAACGGCACCAGGTATCCCACGCCGAGGATCGACGCGCCCGCCGACGACATCACGTTCAGGATCTGGAATTCCGGCAGATAGAAATGGTACCGCCGCGGCATTCCCAGGTATCCCAGCACGAACTGCGGAAAGAACGTGAGGTTGAATCCGAAGAAGATCAACACGGCCGAGAACCGGCCCCACCATTCGGGATACAGCTTGCCGGTGATCTTGGGCCACCAGTAGTGGATGCCTCCCAGGTAGCCCATCACCGCCCCGCCCACCATGATGTAGTGGAAGTGCGCGACGACGAAATAAGTGTCGTGAACGTGCACGTCGACCGCGAGCGTCGCGAGAAACAGCCCCGTCAGCCCGCCGATCGTGAACAGGCCGATGAACCCCAGGGCGTACAACATCGGCGTCTTGAGCTCCACCGACCCGCGATACAGCGTGGCGGTCCAGTTGAAGACCTTGATGGCCGAGGGAACCGCGACCGTCATGCTCAGGAACGAGAAGATCATTCCGGCATACGCGGACTGCCCGCTGACGAACATGTGATGCCCCCACACCAGAAAGCCGAGCACGGCGATCGCCAGGCTCGCGAAGGCAATGAAGGAATAGCCGAACACCCGCTTCCGGGCGTAGCACGCCACCAGTTCGCTGACGACCCCCATCGACGGGAGAATCATGATGTACACGGCGGGGTGCGAATAGAACCAGAACAGGTGCTGGAACAGCAGCGGGTCGCCGCCGAGTTTGGGGTCGAAGATGCCGATGCCCAGTCCCCGCTCGAGCGCCACGAGCACCAGCGAGATCGCCAGCACCGGCGTGGCGAGCACGTTGATCAGCGACGTGGCGTAGTGCGCCCACACGAACAGAGGCAATCGGAACCACGTCATGCCGGGGGCCCGCATCGTATGAATCGTGACGATGAAGTTCAGCCCGGTGAGGATCGACGAGAAGCCGGTGATGAAGATCCCGATCGCCGCGGTCATCACCTGCGTGTTGGAATAAGCGCTGCTGTACGGGGTGTAGAATGTCCAGCCGGTGTCGACGCCGCCGGCGACGATCGCCCACACCGTGAGCGACCCGCCGAGCATGAAGATGTACCAGCTCGCGAGGTTGAGCCTGGGAAAGGCCAGATCGCGGGCGCCGATCATCAGGGGAATCAAGAAGTTTCCCAGCACCGCCGGAATCGACGGGATCAGGAAGAAGAACACCATCACGATGCCGTGCAGCGTGAAGAGCTTGTTGTACGTCTCGGAGAGGACGAGGTCGCCGGGCGGGGTCATCAATTCCAGCCGGAACAACACGGCCGCCGCCCCGCCCACGAAGAAGAACAGCGTGATCGCGATCATGTACAGGATCGCGACCCGCTTGTGGTCGGTCGTCACCAGCCAGGACCACAGGCTGTAGTTGGCGTTGAGGTAGTTGGCGCGTTGCGGAGCGGGCATGGGGCGAGCCTCCCGCGTGAGCGGGGGGAGAAGGCAGTAGGCAGTAGGCAGTAGGCAGAAGGCAGAAGGCAGAAGGCACTTGGACCGTCATCCATCGTCGTCGGTATCTTCACCATCGCGTTCGGGTGGGGCTTCTTGACTGTCCGTTTCCGACAGCGACTTGATGTAAGCGATGATCTGCAGAATCCCCTGCTCGCCGATCTGTCCCTCGAAGGTCGGCATGATCGGCTGGAACCCCGCGACCACCTTCGCCCGCGGATCGAGGATCGACTCGCGGATGTATTCCTCGTCCGCGACGACGAACCCGCCCGATTCCAACGGCGTTTTTTTCTTGAAGAGGCCGTCCAGCGACGGAGCGCGGGCGGTTTCTCCCTGCGTATGGCAGGTGTGGCAACGGAACTGCTCGAACAACTTGCGGCCCGCGATCTCCGGCGGTTCGTCGCTGCCCCGCGCCAGCCACCGCGCGAACTCCCCCGGCTCCCGCACGATCACCTTGCCGATCATCAACGAGTGCTCGGTGCCGCAATACTCCGCGCAGAACAGGTGATGCTCTCCCACGCGGTCCGGCTGGAACCACAGCGTGGTGTACCGACCGGGCAGCACGTCCTGCTTCACCCGGAAGGCGGGAACGTAGAAACTGTGAATCACGTCTTCGGAGATCATCCGCAGCTTGACCGCGCGGCCCACCGGCACGTGAAGTTCATTGTGCTCGCGGCGACCCCCGGGATGCTGCAGGCTCCACATCCACTGTTTCCCGACGACGGTGACTTCGAGGGCGTCCTCCGGCGGCTGCTGCTGGCGCAGAAACAGCGCGGCCCCCCAGCCGAACATCACCATCGCCAGCAGCAACGGAATCACCGACCAGGTGATCTCGATCAACCGGATGTGCCGCACCGCGATCGGCGCGCGGGACGCCTTCGACCCGGTCCGATACCGCACCGCGAAGAACAGGATGAAGAAACAAATCCCGAACGTGAAGAACAGCGACACCGCGACGAGGAACGCGTACAGCGCATCGACCTCGCCGGCATACGCCGAGCCGCGAGTGGGAAGGAAGAGGCCGTCGTTCATGGGTGGGTCAGTAGTCAGTGGTCAGCGAGCCTCCCGCGTGAGCGGGGGGAGGAAGGAAGGCGGAGATCGGAAGTCGTGAGTCTTTCGCTTTTCGATCGCCGTTCGCGCCGAATCATCAGGCCGATGCCGCACCCCAGCGCCAGCACCGTCGCGATGCCGGCCGCCTGGATGACGCGGTGAATCAGCAGTCCGTATTTCCCCGTCGCCGGGTCGTATTGGTAGCAGAACAACAGCACGTGGTCGGTCGGCGAGCCGATTCGCCGTTGCGACGCCTCGACGAGCGCCAATCGCAGATCGCGCGGCGGATAATCGACGCCGTCGAGATACCGCGACAGCCGGCCGTCGGGGGTGAGGACCATGATTCCCGCCGCGTGGGCGTACTGCTGCGTGCGATCGTCCCAGCGGTAGCGGAAGCCGACCGCTTCGGTGAGCCGGCGGATGGCGTCTTCGTCGCCGGTGAGGAAATGCCAGCCGGCCGCCCCTTCCTCGCGGTCGTAGTTGCGGAGAAATTTTCGCTTGGCCTGCGCGGCCCGCCGCGGCGTTTCGCGTGGATCGAAGCTGACCGTGACGATTTCGAACTCGTCGCCGGGCGTGAACTCGATTTCCCGCAGCGTGCGGACCAGGTTCTCCAGCGCGACGTTGCACAACATCGGGCATTCGTAATAGACGAGATTCAGCAACACGGGGCGATCGTCGTCGCAGGCGAAGTCGCCGAGCGTCACCCGCCGGCCGGTCTCGTCGAGGAACTCCAGATCGAGCGGCACCGGGCGATCGAGCTTCTGCTCGATGCCGACGCTTTGGAGAAGCTGCGTCTGCGCGGCGGGCGTCGCACGCGCAAGGCGCGCGTCCGGCGCTGGAGCGGCATCGCACCCCGAGAAGCCAAGCGCGCACCCCGCGATGATCACAGCGCTGCACATATGCAAAGAACCATGAAGACACGAAGGCACAAAGGAAGAAACCAAGATGCCGAATCGGCTCCACCATGCTTCCGGACTTGCCGGCGTTCGCCTTCGCGATCTTTGCGATCTTGTGTTCATTTGCCTCGATGCTTCGCGACGGCGCTGGTTCGAGGCTTGCGAACAGAAGGCCGCAAAGGTCGCGAAGAGAAGAGGAACGCCGGCTTGCCTGCCACCATTCCGGCTGCGATCCGACTTCATCGATGCTTCCTTCGTGTCTTCATTTCTTCGTGGTTCTCTTCGCCTTCGGCTTCCCTTTGCGCCTTGGCGCCTTGGCGCGAGTCGTCGATCGCGAACTAGTCGCTCGACGCCATCCGCGAGTCCGAGACTTGCGCAAGCTGCGAACTCTCGCAACTCCATGAACTGGCATCTTGAGAATCGGCGTGCGTTCATGGATCGACCTCCTCCCGCGGCGGCGCGGTCTCGTCGCGCGCTCGCTGCCGCTCCGCGAGCATCTCGATCGCCCGGTCGATCGGCACGCGGGCGATGCCGCGCTCTTCGTCGATCCAGCCGTAACTCGACAGCACCGCGTCCTCGCGACGCCGCAGCGCTTCGAGTTCCGCCGGTTGATGTGGATCGAGGGACGGTTCGGAGAGTCGCTCGCGCGGGGCCGGCCGCGCTCCCACGCGTTCGGCGACTTTCATTCGCGGGGCGGTGAAGTCGAGGAAGCCCCACGTCGCCGCGACCGCGAACAGCACCAGCAGCACGACGCCGAACCCCGTCCAGAGGATTCCGAGAATGCTCACGCGGTCCGGCTCGTGTCCCAGCGGATGCCGCGACAGGTCGTGCTCGGGGATCGATTGTTTCTCAGCCATGCTCCACCTCCGGTTCCGACGGTTGCGCAGCGCGGATTTCGTGTTCCGTCCGCGCGAGCGCTTCGAGCACGGGCGACAATCGCCGCCGCAGATGCCACGCGAAGACGAAACTCCACAACCCGCCGATGCCGACGATCGCCGCCGCATCGCCCCAGTGCGCCGCGATCGAATCGCGCGAATACGCCGGAACGATCTGCCAGTAGATGTCCGCCACGTGCATCACCAACAGCAACGCGGCGATGCTCCCCAGCCAGCGCGGGTCGCGCTTCACGTCGCGCGACAGCAGCGCGAGGAACGGCAGCGCGAAGTGCAGCACGATCAGCCCGATCGCCAGCGCGCCCCACGCGCCGGTCACGCGCTCCAGATACCACGTGATCTCGCTCGGCTGGTCCGCCGACCAAATGATGAGGTACTGCGAGAACGACAGATACGCCCAGAGCATCACGAACGCCAGCAGCAGGCTGCCCAGGTCGTTCCGCAGCTTCTCGGGCGACAGCCCCGCAACCGCCGGCCAGACGCCGAGGCAGGCCATCATTCCCGCGGCGACCGCCAGCGCCGCCACCGCGCCTCCCAGCGCGATGATCGCGCCGAACGCCGTCGAGTACCAGTGCGGATCGAGCGACATCAGCCAGTCGAACGACGCGAACGTCACCGTCGCCATGAACAGCACCAGCCCCAATGCGCTCCCCAATCGCAATCGCCGCGGCGAACGCGGATCGACCGGCACTCCCTCGAATCCGTCGACCCGCTCCGCCCCCTCGCGCGGAACGTTCGACCACTTCAACAAGGCGAATCCCATCAGCAGCCAGGCGGCGAAGTAGAACGCCGTGCGGCCGAAGAAGAATTCCGGGTTCATCCAGACCGCGCGGTGCTGCAGCACGGGATCGGCCGCCACGATCGTTTCGACCGCCCACGGATAGAGGGACTCCAGCCCGACGACGAACGGCAGCCACGCGATCGCGAGCAAAGGGACCGCCGCGATCCCGCTTTCGAAGAACGGCCGCGCCGCCCAGGCCCAGCGCCCGGTCACGAGATGCCCGAGCATCGTCATCCCCAGGCAGCCCATGCTCACCGTCCACCACACGGAATATCCGACGAGATACGACCGGAAGAACTGCGCGCGATCGAAGAACCATACGAGCGCGCACGACGCCAGCCCGAGGACTCCGCAGGCGAGCGCCCACGTTCCCCAGCGGCGAAGCCGCGTGTCGATTTGGTCGATCGTGTTCATTCTTCGTAGCGGAATTCGCAAGAATTCCGTCCGTTGAGACATCCGTCGGAAGTCTTGCGACTTCCGCTACGTCGTGATGGACTTCGCAGATTCATCGTTCGCGCGCGCCAAGTTTCTTCCGCTCCTCGTCACTCAGTTCCGAAACCTCCGCATGCTGGCTCAACTGCAATGCTCGAATGTAAGCCGCGATCGCCCAGCGGTCGGCGACGGGAACCTGGCTCGCGTAGCTCGGCATCCGGCCGAAGCCGTTGGTCATCACGTCGAAGAAGTGCCCCGGCGGGGCGTCGCGCAGCCGGTCGATGTGATACGAGGGCGGGGCGGGAAAGCCGCGGCGCACGACCATTCCCTGCCCGTACCCGGTGCGGTCGTGACAGGCGGCGCAGAAGATGTCGAACCGCTGCCGGCCCCGTTCGAGCAGCTCGCGGTTCACCGTCACGGGGAATTCCGTCACGAGTTCGCCGTTGCGGCGTCCGGTGGCGAACGCGTCGTCGGTGACGAGGCGCCCGCGGGGAATCGTCCCCGCGATCGGCTGCCGCGCAGAGAGACCGTCGGCGAAGAACGCGCTCCGCTCCAGCGGATCGACGCGCGGCTGATCGGCCATGTCGGGCGAACACCCGGCGACGGCGACGCAGACCGCGATCGCGATTCGGTTTCGACGCAAAGTCGCCAAGGCCGCGAAGGACCGCAAAGCTTCGAAGCGAGCCTCCCGCGTCAGCGGGGGGAGGTCATCGGCGAAGGGGTGGTTGCCGCTCGTCGTGCACGAATCTCTCGAAGCGATCGAGCGGCGCGCGGACCGGATTCTTGTCGAACTTCGAATGAAATCCGCGAGAATCCGCGAAAAACGGCGCGGATTGTCCGAACTTCGACGAGGCGCCGCTCCCCCCGCTGACGCGGGAGGCTCGCTGCTTTTCTTTGCGATCCTTTGCGATCTTCGCGGCTTTGCGTCGAAACCTTTGTCCGAATCACAACGGTACATCGAGCACCTCGCTGGCCCCGAGTTCGAGGAGGAATCGCCGCGCCGCGTCCACGTCGAACCGCTCGTCCGCGGCCTCGATGCACAGGAAGAACTTGTCCCGCGTCACGTGGTCGAACTGGGGCACGCCGAACAGCGGATGATGCGGACGGGGCAATCCGTTGAGCGCCAGCATTCCCAGCACTGCCGCCAAAGCCGCGCACAGGACCGTCGTCTCGAACGTCACGGGGATGAAGGAAACCCAACTGTTGAGCGGTCGCCCGCCGATGTTCAGCGGATACGCGATCACCGACACCCAATACTGCAGCGCGAAGCCCCCCACGCAGCCGAAGATGCCGCCGGCGAGCACGACCGCGGGCAGCCCGGTGCGGCGGAAGCCGGTCGCCTCCGCCAAGCCGTGCACGGGGAACGGCGTGTAGGCTTCAAATCGCCGATAGCCCGTCTCGCGCGTGCGAGTTGCCGCGCGGACGAGCGCTTCCGCGTCGGAGAACTCGGCGAGCACGCCGTGCAGGCCCCGTTCGATCGCCGCCGGATGCGCCGATTCGTGCGCGTTCATTTCCGCTCCTCCTTCGAGACTTCGATCAGTTCCCGCATCTCGAAGATCGAGATCATCGGCAGCAGCCGCACGAACAGGAACAACAGTGCGGCGAACAGGCCGATCGTCCCGGCGAACGTCGCCCAGTCCCAGAACGTGGGATGGTACATCCCCCACGACGACGGGAGAAAATCGCGGTGCAGACTGACGATCACGATGATGAACCGCTCCAGCCACATTCCCACGTTGATGACCAGCGACAGCGCGAACAACGCCCACACGCTGGCCCGCACCCGGCGGAACCACAACAACTGCGGAATGACGATATTGCACGCCAGCAGCAGCCAGTACAGCGGCGCGTACGGACCGAGGAAGCGGTTGCGGACCATGTACGCCTCGGCCTCGTGCCCGCTGTACCAGGCGATGAAGATTTCGACGAGATAGCCGTAGGCCACGATCAGACCGGCGGCGAGCATCACCTTGGCCATGTTGTCGAGGTGCCGGTCGGTGACGAGGTTCTTCAATCCGTAGATCGCCCGCAGGGGAATCGCCAGCGTGAGGACCATCGCGAAGCCGGAGTAGATCGCCCCCGCCACGAAGTAGGGGGGGAAGATCGTGGTGTGCCAGCCGGGAACGATCGCCACGGCGAAGTCGAAACTGACCACGCTGTGCACCGACACGACCAGCGGCGTCGCCAACCCCGCGAGCAGCAGGTAGGCGGTCTCGTACCGCTTCCAATGCCGGGCCGATCCGCACCAGCCCATCGCGAGAATGCCGTACACGACCTGCGCGAACCGCCGCCGCGCGCGGTCGCGCATCGTCGCCAGGTCGGGAATCAGGCCGACGTACCAGAACAAGAGCGACACGGTCGCGTAGGTGCCGACCGCGAAGAAGTCCCAGATCAGCGGGCTGCGGAACTGCGGCCAGACCCCCATCGTCGAGGGGTAGGGGACCATGTAGTAGAACATCCACGGCCGCCCGAGATGCAGCAGCGGAAACAGCCCCGCGCAGGAGACGGCGAACAGCGTCATCGCCTCGGCGAAGCGGTTGATCGACGTCCGCCACTGCTGTCGCAGCAACAGCAAAATGGCCGAGATGAGCGTGCCGGCATGCCCGATGCCGACCCACCACACGAAGTTGACGATCGCGAACCCCCACGCGACCGGCATGTTGATCCCCCAGATGCCGGTCCCCAGTACGAACAGATAGCCCACCGACCACAGCAGCACCATCACCAGCAGAAACGAAATCGCCAGTCCGAGCCACCACCCGCGCGAGGCGGGGCGCGTCAGCACGATCGAGCTGATCTGATCCGTCACCGAGCCGAACGTCGCCTCGCCACCGATCACTGGCGAACGATCCGCCCGCGATCGCGCGGCAGGCTCGGGAGCGGGAATATCGGGATCGGCGGGCATCGTCGAATGATTCCGGCGGTCGGTTGGACTTGCGGGGCAGACGAGACAGAAAGATTGAAGACAGAAAAATATTCGGAAATTCAGGGACGCCGGCGTCTCAAATCGAAACGCGCGTCACGAGATAGTCGTCGCTCGCTGCGCACTCACTCCGCATGAACGTCGAACCGCAACGGATCCTTGGGGCAGAAAGACGAGGGGCAGAAACATGACGGCAAGGGATTCGATCTCGCACAGGCGGCGCGCTTCTCCTATTTTTCTGCCCCCCATTTTTCTGCCCCGATCTTCTCACCATGAGAAACAGGCGATCGTTCGAGACTTTGCGACCTTCGCGACCTTCTGTTCCACGACGGATGCGAACAGAAGGTCGCAAAGGACGCGAAGAACCGGGCGCGCGAAGACGCACTCCTTCTTCGCGTCTTAGTGAATCCGTGGTATTCTTGCTCCGATCACTTCATTTTTCTGTCTTCAATCTTTCTGTCAGTCATTCGCGCGCCGATCCACGCTCGCGATCGCCGGGTTCGGGTTGCCGATCGCCGCGACGTACTTCGTTCGCGGGCGCGTGTTGAGTTCTCCCAGCAGGGCGAATTCGAGCGGACTGGCGACGTTTTGCGCGACGCGGCTGTTCGCGTCGTTCAGGTCGCCGAAGACGATCGCTTCCGTCGGGCAGGCCTGCTGACACGCCGTCGTCGCTTCGCCGTCGCGAATTCGCTCGCCGCGTTTCTCCGCCTCGATGCGGGCGGAGCTGATCCGCTGCACGCAGTAGGTGCATTTCTCCATCACGCCCCGGCTGCGGACCGTCACGTCGGGATTCTTCAGCAGTTGCAGGCTGGGATGCGCGGCGGCGTCGGCATTGAACTCGAGGTAGTTGAACCGCCGCACCTTGTACGGGCAGTTGTTCGCGCAGTACCGCGTGCCGACGCAGCGGTTGTAGGTCATCTCATTGAGTCCCTCGTCGCTGTGCGTGGTCGCGGCGACGGGGCAGACCGGCTCGCAGGGGGCCTTCTCGCAGTGCATGCAGGGGACCGGCTGATGATACGTGCGGAGCGACGTGCCGTCGTCGCCTTCTTCGGCCAGTTCGGGATCGCCCTCGTAATAGGTGTCGATCCGCAGCCAGTGCATCTCGCGACCGACGGCGACCTGTTCCTTCCCCACGACGGGAATGTTGTTCTCCGCCTGGCAGGCGACGACGCATCCGCCGCAGCCGACGCACGCCGTCGTGTCGATCGACATGCCCCACTTGTAACCCGCATATTCGTATTCGGGATACATCGAAATGTCGGGCGTGCCGTGCCCGGCGTGCATGAAGTCGGGGTGCTCAGAGTGTTCCGCCCATTCGGCGAACGTGCCGCTGCGAACGAGATCGCGGCCTTCCATCAGGTGATGTTCCTGCGTCGTCGCCAGCGGATGACTTCCGCCGACGGCGCGGACCGTCGCTCTCGCGGCTGCGTGCATGGCTTCGCTCGTGCGCAGCGGATAGACGTCGAAACCTGTCTCGTCGCCGACGCGCCCGGCCCGCGTGCGTCCGTAACCGAAGTGCAGGGCGAGCGTGTTCTCCGCCATTCCGGGAAGAATCCAGACCGGCAACCGCGCCGATCGTTCGCCGAGTGCGACTTCGACGAGATCGCCGTTCGCGACGCCGAGCGCATCCGCGGTCCGTTTGGAGATCAGCGCGGGATTGTCCCAGGTGAGCTTCGTCAACGGCTTCGGGAGTTCCTGCAACCAGCCGTTGTTGGCGAACCGGCCGTCGTGGATGGTGGGATCGGGGCGGAAGAGGAGCGCGAAACCGCCGGCGTTCCGGCGAGCGGCTTGCGCGTGGGCATCGGCCTCCTCGATGATCCGCGCGAGCGCCTCGTCGGAAATGGAAGCCGTCTTGGGTGCGCTCTGCGAGTCCGCCACCACGCCGTCATGCACCGCGCGCTCCCAGAGCTCTTCGAACGCGCGATCCCGTCGCTCCCCGCCGATTTCCTCATCGCTTGCGGTTTCGCGCCCGCCGAAAAACGTCTCCCGCCAAGTCTCGCGCACCAGCTCATGCGCCGTGCGATCGCGCTCGCCGAGCATCGCCGCGAGCAGTTCGTGGGCCGATTTCCCGTCGTAGAGCGGGGCGATCAGCGGCTGCACGATCGACGACGTCCCGTCATACGCCCGCGCGTCGCTCCACGATTCGAGAAAATGCGTCTCCGGGACATGCCAGTCGCAGCGGATCGAGGTTTCGTCCTCGTAGAGACCGAGATGCACCTTGTACTCGACGCGGTCGAGCGCATTCGCGAAATCGAAGTCCGCCGGGGCGGTGAAGACCGGGTTGCCGCCGAGGATGACGAGCGTCTCGACCTCGCCGGCACGCATGTCGTCGACCAGATTCCGGAGCGATTGGACCTGCGAGATCGATTCGGCAGCCTCGCCCAACGGATGAAACGCCACCGGCTCGATCGCAACGACCGTCTCGCCCAGATTGTCGAGCGCGGCGTTCATCGCGTGGACGAGCGCGTGGACGACCGGCGGCTGCGCGTCCCCCGCAATGACGATCGACCGACCGGAATGCGCCTTCAAGTCGTCGGCGATCGCGTCGAGAACGCGGCCGTCGATTGGAGCGGGACCGTTCGCTTCCGTGACGCCGTTCACTTGCAACTTTGCGGCGATCGCGCGGGCGAACGCGACGATCTCGGTCGGCCGCAGCGCCCAGCGATGATCCGCCTTGCTGCCGGTCGGCGTCGGTGCGCTCTCGACGGCGTACAGCCGGTTCATCGCGACCTCTTCGGGCGAACGGCCGTCGATCCGCCGACGGCGGCTGAAGTCCTTCGCGTAGCGGATGTGCCCGGGGCCGGAGCAGAGGAAATCGGCATCCAGCGACAGCACGACGTCGGCCTGCTCGAACCGGTGGATCACGTCGGCCGCCTCGCCGAAGGCGAGTTCCGCGCCGGCGAGCGCGTTGTCGCGATTGACCGGCTCGAACGCATGCCAGCCCGCTTCCGGAAACGCATCGAAAACGCGAAACATCTGCCGCAGAAGCGTGGGGGAGGTGACCGTTTCGGTGAGAATCCGCAGTCCGCGGCCTTGCTTGGCGCGGGCCGCGTCCATCCGTCGTTTCAACGATGTGAGAAACGCGTCCCACGTGTCGATATGGCCGAAGCGGTTGACCGTCTGCGAGCGGTCGGGATCGTACAGGTCGAGCACCGCGGCCTGCGCGAAGGCATCGCTCGCCCCCAGGCTCGCGGGATGCTCCGGGTTCCCTTCCACCTTGGTCGGCCGGCCCATGTGGCTTTCGACGAGCAGGCCGGTCGCGTATCCGCCAAGCGTCATCGCGGTCGCGTAGTACAGCGGCTTGCCGGGAACGACTCGCTCCGGCTGGCGGACGTAAGGGACGATCTTCTCCTGAGGCTGCCGCCAGCAACCGGAAAGCGGACCAAGGCCCGCGAGTGCGAACGAGGCGCCCATCAGCTTGAGGAACGTGCGGCGGCTGGCGGCGTCCGGCGGGAGCGCGGCGAGCGCGGGGAATTCGCGTTCGAGCCGCGCGCGAAACTCCGGCGCGTCGGTCCACTCGCCGAGGCTCCGCCAGTAGCGGCGGCCGCGTTCGGATCCGTGCGCGTCGCGCTGGCTGTCGAGCATCTCGCGTCCTTCGTTCGTTCCCGCTCGGAAGCCGGGCGGTCGCGCGAGCCACCGGGGGGCTGACGCCCCCCGCTCGCCAAATCACCGATGACAGACCGAGCAGTTCGTCTTGCTTTGCACGTGATACGCCTCGACGAGTTCCTTGCCGATCTCCGCGCGGTTCTCCGGCGGCGTCCATTCCATGTCGAAGACCGCGTCCTTCTCGACGATGTACTTCGCGGGATCGCGATGGCAGTCGAGACACCATTCCATATGCAGCGTCGCCTCGCGCCACATCAGCGGCATGCGATCGACCCGCCCGTGGCAGGTCACGCAGGCGATTCCCTTATGCACGTGGATGCTGTGATCGAAGTACGCGAAGTCGGGCAGATCGTGCACCCGGGTCCATTCGAGAGGCTTCCCGGTCGAAAAACTCTCGCGCACGGGAGCGAGCAGTTCGCTGTCGGCGAAGAGCTGCGAATGGCAGCCCATGCAGGTCTCGGTCGGCGGGATGCCGGCGAACGACGAATCCTCGACGCTCGTATGGCAGTACCGGCAATCGAGGCCGACGTCTCCCACGTGGTGCTGATGGCTGAAGGGGACCGGCTGCGGCTGAATCACCCCCGCGTCGGTCGCGTAGGGGGAACGCACGACGAGCGCAGCCAGTCCGATCGCCGCCGCGATGAACAACACCGCGCCGAAGATGCTGACCCGCGAGAGCGTGTTGAAGCTGGGATGGAAGATCTGCGGCATCAATGCCCGTCCTTCCGCGGCCGAAGATTCAACTCGTCCCGCGCGTCGCTTCGGGCCAGGCGCGAAACCGCAAGCGGGGCGGCGGCCGAATCGACGCGAATCGACGAACGAAACGAAAAAGTCAGGCGAAGTGTAACGCGCCGCGCTCGGTACGCGACTCATGAAATCGCACCGATTTCAAGGAAAATGGTTCCCGCACGCGGGAAAAAGGCGGAATCCTCCGACGATTCCCGAGCGCGCGACCGGGGAAAAGCCGGGTCGCGTCGCTGATGGTCCGCCGCCGCCGCGCCGCTCGCTTCGAACGGAACCGAACGGAGCCGTCGCATGCGGCCCAGGTGCGGAAGGATGGTCGGCGCGAACCGGCCTTTTCGTTCGAGCCGGGTTGCGGCTATAAATCGCTGGAGGCTCGCTGCCGGAACGGAGTCGTGGCGCGGCCGGCTTCAATGACGAAGATTCGGAACCAGACGCGAGGGAATGCACTTCCATGGTACGAATGATGAGCGAGTTCGACCCATTGACGATCGAAACCGACGGCCGCCCCTGGACCGAGGAATGGTACGAGTCCCTCAAGCGGACGCTGGGGGAGACGGCGTGCCGCCAACTCGGGATCTACGCGATTCCCCAGTACCTCACGCTGTCGGTGGTGGTGCCGGTGTACAATGAAGAGTCGACGCTGATGTCGCTGGTCGACGCGGTCCGGAACGTGCCGATCCGCAAGCAGATCATCCTCGTCAACGATTGCAGCACCGACGGGACCGAAGCGGTCCTTCGCGCGCTCGAGGAACAGCCGCACGATCCGCTGAATGCGATCACGGTCGTCCGGCACGAGCGGAACCGCGGGAAGGGGGCGGCGTTGCGGACCGGTTTCCAGCACGTCGAGGGAGACGTCGTCATCATTCAGGACGCCGACCTGGAGTACGATCCCTCCGAGTTTCCGCGGCTGCTCAAGCCGATCATCGAGGGGCAGGCGGACGTGGTGTTCGGCAGCCGGTTTCTGGGCGACCGTCCGCACCGCGTTCTCTACTGGTGGCACTATCTGGGGAACCGGTTCCTGACGACGCTCTCGAACTGCTTTACGAACCTGAACCTGACCGACATGGAGACCTGCTACAAGGTCTTCCGCCGCGAGGTGATCGAGGACGTGCTGCCGAAGCTGCGGCAGGACCGGTTCGGCTTCGAGCCGGAAATCACCGCCCGCGTCGCCCGCCGGGGTTATCGCGTGTTCGAGATGTCCACCAGCTATTCGGGCCGAACCTACGCGCAGGGCAAGAAGATCGGCTGGAAAGACGGCGTGAAGGCGGTATGGTGCATTTTGCGGTATGGGCTGTTCGACTAAGGGATCGCGCGGAAAGAACCTTGACGATTCGGCGCGGTGCCCCGGTCGGCGGCATTCCACCGGACGACGTTCCGTCGAACCAGGCGGCCCCAATGCGGCCGGTTGCCTTGATCCGCAGGGGCGGGTACAGTCGCGTCGGACGTCGCGGCGATGCGCGAGTGGTTTCGCGCCGTCGCACGGTCGTCGTCGAAGGGCTGGGAGAGGGGCGATGGACACGGGGCGAATCGGGCGGTTGTGCGAGTTCTCCGCCGGCGAGGCGGGCGATTGCTTCGTTCTGCTCGCCGAGAAGCAGCGCGGAACGACGCGCGACGGCAAGCCGTACTATCGGGCCGTGTTCCGCGACGCCGGCCGCGACGCCACCGCGATGATCTGGCAGGACACCCCCTGGTTCGCCGAGTGCGAATCGGCGTGGCAGGTGGGCCGGTATTACAAGCTCCGTTGCCGCTACGGCGAGACGCAATACGGGCCGCAGGTCGATCTCGACCGCATCCGCGAGGTGATCGCCGAGGACGCGGCCGACGGGTTCGACGAAGCGAACTTCCATCGCCGCTCGCGGTTCGACTCGGCGGCGCAGTTCGCCGAACTGCTGGAGATCGCGCGGACGCACATCACCGAAGCGCCGCTGCGGCGGCTGGTCGTCGAGATCCTCGAAGAGCACGCGGAGGCGATCCAGCGGATCGGCGCGGCGTCGCGGAATCATCACGCCTACGCCGGGGGCTTCGTCGAGCACGTGCTGTCGGTGACGAAAACCGCCGTGTACTTCGCGGAGAAGTACGCCGAGCATTACCCGCTGCTCGATCCGCCGCTGTCGAAGCCGTTGGTGGCGGCGGGGGCGATCCTGCACGACATCGGCAAGCTCGAGGAGTTGTCGTTCCGGCCGGAAGGTTCGGAATACACGGCCCGCGGGCGATTGATCGGGCACATTCTGCTGGGGCGGGACATCGTTCGCGAGCAGGCGCGCGGCATTCCGGAACTCGATCCGGAGACGCTGTTGCGGCTGGAGCACATCATCGTTTCACATCAAAATTTGCCGGAATGGGGCAGCCCGGTCGCGCCGCACACGCCGGAGGCGCTGCTCGTGTACTACGCCGACGACGTGGACGCCAAGTTCCACATGCTGGTCGCGGCGATCGAAGACGCGCCGCCGGACGATGGCGAGTTCACCGACCGGTCGAACGCACTGCGGCGGGCGGTGTTCCGAGGTTTGCGCGGGGCGGAGTCATCGTGAGGAAAGCGCGAAACCGCAAGCGTCGGGGGTTTCATCGACGGTGAAACGCGCTCAGGAGCGCGCCCCATCGAGTTCCAGTTCGGCGAATCGCGCGGGGGGCGCGTCGCGGGGGACGAACTTGAACTCCTCGATGTAGTCCGTCGTGAGGATGTGGCGCTTCCGTTTGTCGTAACGGGGGAACGGATACGTTTCGCGGCCCACGATCCGATACCGCGACCGCTGCGCGGCGAGCCAGGTCGCGAACGCGTCGTCGTCGAACTCCCACCGCGGGTCGCGGTACAGCAGGCACCGCAACGGCCGCGAGGCCGAGACGTCGTCGAGCCGCGGCGGATCCCCCGCCTGGTGTCTTGGCGAGTAGATCCGCTGATTGCACAGGTACATCGCCGTCCAGCTCAACTGGCGATAGGCGTCGGGGGAAAACGTGCGATCGAGATCGGTCGTCAGGCAGACGACCTCGCCTTCGGATTGGGCGTTGGCCCAGAACCATTGGGCGAAGGCGCGGGCCCGCATGTCGGATTCGTTCTTGTAGGGGTACCAGATGTCGCGGATGATCGAACCCGCGCCCGCGAGCGCCGGGAACAGCAACGTGCCGATCAGCAGCGCATGCGCGAGTGAGTGCCGAGGAACCAGTGTCAGTAGTTTCAAGTTCTCCCATTCGAATCGCGTTGACGCAATCCACATACCCCGAAGGGGTTGAACGACAAAGCCCAGGGTCAGCGGCGCAGCCGCGCCACCCTGGGTATCGGAGTGCCTCGCGCCGGAACCCTGAAAGGGTTCCACAAGGCGGCTTGCCTTCGAATCATCGGATGCAGGGGCTTGTCCGACCCTTACAGGGTCGAGCCGAGAATAGCTCGCCAACCCAGGGTGCGCCCGCTGCGCGAGCGACCCTGGGCTTTGTCGTTCAACGCCTTCGGCGTAGGGCCTTTGCGACATTGAGGCCGTACCAGCGAAGTTGGAACTACTGAGTGACGAATGACGAGTCGCTTCGTTTCTCGTCACTCGTAACTCGTCACTCGTCACTTCCGCAAACTCGTCAATCGTCGCTTTCCGTCGCAGCAACCCGATCCAAACCGTCCCCCCGAGGCCGGTCAGCAGGCAGATGAACGGCGCGAGGTGCTGCGAAAACTTGACGTGAGACCCGTAGGGATAGCGCTCGACGACCGCGGCCGCGAAGTGCACCGCGAACGGCGCGAGCGCCAGCAACAGCCAGAAGAACTCGCGCCGCCGTGCGAGAAGCACGATGGCGGCGGCGACCGCCAGAAAGGTCAACGTGCTGGCCCCGTTCGATCCGCCGATCGGATAGGAAAGGAGATCGCTGGCGTGCACGTCGAGGAGCCACAGCGGCAATCGCAGCGGCGTCCGCCAGGGGGGAAAGGCGTCGTTCCAGAAGTCGGCCATGAACTCCAACTCGGCCTGGCTTTGTCCGCGAGCCGCGACCAGGAACACCGCGGCGAACCCCGCCAGCAGCGCGACGTTGAACGCGAGCCACGGCCGCCAGTCGATCAGCCGCGCTCGATCGCGGACGAGCACCGCCGCCACGAACAGGCTCAGTCCCCCCCCGACGAACGTCGCCGGGTAGGACGATCCGACGGCGATCGGCACGAACCCGGCGAGCATCCACAGCCACCGCGCTCGGCCGTCCCGCCACCATTCCACGACGAAGGCGATCATCGTCAGCGACACGAACAGGTCCGCCCCGTACTGCTTCGCCTCGGCGGAATAGCGGATGCCGGAATAGGCGACGGCGAACGTCGCGACCGCGAACACGAGCGCCGGCCCGCGGATCAGCCGTCCCGCCACGTGCCGGAACAGAAACAGGCTCGCCAATCCGCACAGAAAAGGAAACAGCCGGAGCGCCCATTCGTTGAAGCCGAGCAGCTTCACCACCGTCAGTTCGACCCACAGAAACAACGGGGGGGCGACCTGGTGATACTGCAACGGTTCGAGCAGCCCGAGATATCCGCGATCGATGAGGTTGATGCACAGGAAGCATTCGTCTTCCCACAGCGGGAAGTGCAGAAAATACCGTACGCACCGCGCCAGCACTCCCAGCGCGAGGAACCAGCCGATCAGTTGCCGCTGGGCGTCATCGGAAAGCAGGCCCTCCGCGCCCGGATGCCCGCCCACGCGCCGGTCGGCGGGAAACGCGGTCTCGGCGGAGCGAACGATCTCGGCGGTCGTGGTCGACATCCCTGGTTCCCACCTTCACGACAGAAGACGGCCGGGGTTGTATCGCGCGACCGAAATTCGAGCAACGGCACTTGCGCCGCCGAGAGGCCGGCGGGCGTGCGACGCACTTTGCGCGGCTTCGTGGAGCCGCCTGACCACAATCGCAAACCGCGTCGCACGTCCGGAGCGTGGGGGACTGGTGGGGCGGCGGTCGCCCCCCGCCCAAAGGGGACCGGTCGCGACGATCGTCGCGGGATTTCCGTCGGCGTGAGCGGTTCGCCCGTGCGGCACCGTGCGTCGGGCGGCGATTCGGGTTGGTGGGACGCGGCGCACGACGTAGAATTCGGGCAAGCGGCGCGTCCCGTCGGCCGTTTCGCCGCGGGCGAGCCGCGGGAGAGCATCCGTGAACCGCCCTGTGGACGATCCCGCTTCGCAGTCGAACGCCGCGGTGCCGGGCGTCGTCGGTCGGGGCGGCCCGCGGCGTCCCGCCTGGTATCGCTCGGTCCGGTTCAAGCTGACGCTGGTCGTGGCGACGCTGGTCGTGCTGACCAGTGGGGCGGTGGGGCACTTCGGCTATCTCTTCGCGCGGAACACGCTGCGGGAAGACATCCGCAAGCGGTTGGAGATCGTCGCCGCCGATCGCGGCGCCTTGCTCGAAACCTTCGCGACCCAACAACTCGACAACCTGGCCCTGGTGGCGAGCCGGACGCAATTGCGGCGGCTGCTCGAGGAACGGCCCCGGAGCGGCGTCTCCGACGCGGAGTTTCTCGACGAGTCCCGCCGCATTCTGGAAGACGCGCGGCGCAGCGTGGAGACGTTCGAGCGGATCTGGATCGTCGATCCGGACGGGACCGTCATCGCCGCGACCGATCTCGAGGACATCCTCGGGAAGAGTTACGCCGATCATCCGGACTTCCGCGCGGGACTGCGGGACAAGCATCTCGGCGTACCCTACGACGACGAGGAGGGCCGGTACGTGATGCACGCGGCCGGCCCGATCCGCGCGGAGCCGGGCGACGGGGACGAAGTGCTGGGGGTGGTGATGATCGTCCTCGACGCGGCGCCCCTGGTCCGCCTGATGACCGACGGGCGGGGCCTCGGCGCGACGGGCGAAGTGCTCGTCGCGCGGATGGTGGGGGATGAAATCCACTACCTGACGCGCACCCGCGTCGGCGCGCGGTCGCGCATCGCGCCGGACCGCGCCGCTCCGATGCGGTACGCCATTCAGGGCCGGGAGGGATCCTGGATCGACGAATACGACGGCGTCGAAGTGCTCGCCGCGTATCGCCCCATCTCTTATCAGCCGCCCGAGATCGAGAATTGGGGGCTGGTGGCGAAGATGGACATCGCCGAAGCGTTCGCCCCGGTCGATGCGCTGTGGTGGCAACTGTTCGCGCTGCAGGTGCTGTTCGTGTTGGCGGGAATTCTGGTGTCGTACTGGGCGGCGCGGCGACTCACCCGGCCGATCCTGCGGATGGCCGATGCGGCCGCCGCCATCGCCGCCGGCCGCCGCGACGCGCGGGTGACGGTCGATTCGGAGGACGAAATCGGCGTGCTCGCCGCCGCGTTCAACCGGATGAACAACGAACTGGTCGCCGCGCAGGAGTTCCTCGAGCAGCGCGTCGACGAGCGGACGGCGGAACTGCTCGCCAGCGAGCGCCGCAACCGGGCGATCATCCAGGGGGCGCTCGAGGCGTTCGTCTCGATCGACCAGGAGAGCATCATCCGCGTGTGGAACCCGCAGGCGGAGCAGATGTTCGGCTGGAAGCGGCTGGAAGCGATCGGCCGCCCGCTCACCGAGACGATCATCCCCACGGAGTTTCGGCGATCCCACCTGGAAGGAGTGCGCAGGTTCCTCGAAACCGGCGAAGGGCCGGTCCTCAACCGGCGGATCGAAATGGTCGCCCGCCGCAAGGACGGCAGCGAATTGCCGATCGAGCTGTCGATCTTCCCGGTCAAGGAAGGGGACCACTACTTCTTCAACGCCTTCATTCAAGACATCACCCTTCGCAAGCGAAGCGCCGACGAGCTGCGCGAGGCGCGGGACTCCGCCGAGGACGCCAACCGCGCCAAAAGCGCCTTTCTCGCCAACATGAGCCACGAAATCCGCACGCCGATGAACGCGATCATCGGCATGACCGACCTCGTGCTGGCGACCGACCTCGATCCGCCGCAGCGGGAATATCTCGAAATCGTGCAAGAGTCGGGCGAGTCGCTGCTGATGGTCATCAACGACATCCTCGACTTCTCGAAGATCGAGGCGGGCCGGTTCGATCTCGACCGCTCGCCGTTCGACCTCCGCGACAGCCTGGGGGACGCGATGAAGCTGATGGGCCTCCGCGCCCATCGCAAGGGGCTCGAACTCGCCTGCGACATCGACCCCGCCGTTCCCGCGGCGGTCGTCGGCGACCGATACCGGTTGCGGCAGGTGGTCGTCAACCTGGTGGGAAACGCCATCAAGTTCACCGACGCGGGGGAAGTCGTCCTCCGCGTCGAAGTCGCCGAGCGGTCCGACCACGAGGTCGTCCTGCACTTCACGGTCCGCGACACCGGGATCGGCATTCCGCCCGAGAAGCAGGCCGCGATCTTCGAGGCCTTCGAGCAGGCGGACGACAGCATGGCCCGCCGCTTCGGCGGCACCGGGCTGGGGCTGGCGATCTCGGCCCGGCTGATCGAACTGATGGGCGGCGAAGTCCGCGTCGAGAGCGAGCCGGGACGCGGAAGCGAGTTCCACTTCACCGCCCGGTTCGGGAAGGCGGAGGCCGGTCTGTTGCCTCGCCGAGAGCGGTTTCGCAAAGCGCTCGACACGCTGCGCTCGCTGCCGGTCCTCGTCGTCGACGACAATGAAACCAACCGCCGCATTCTCGAGGAAATCCTGCGCAGCTGGAAGATGGCGCCGATCTGTGCCCGCGACGGACGCGAGGCGCTCGACATCCTCCGCCACAGCCGCGACGAAGGACGGCCCATCGAAATCGTCCTCACCGACGCGCACATGCCCGGCATGGACGGCTTCGAACTGGCGCGGTCCATCCGCGGCGACGAGCGGCTGGGCAGCGAAGTGATCTTGATGCTCACCTCCGGCATGGATTCCGAAGACCGCCGGCAACTCGAAGCCGCCGACGTGAAAACGCGGCTCACCAAGCCGGTCAAGCAGTCGGAACTGCTCGACGCGATCGTCGCGACGCTGGGATTGGAATTGCCCGAAACGGACGCCGACGGCCGCCCCCGGCGACGCATCGCCTCCAGCGGGCCGCTGCGGATCCTGCTCGCCGAGGACAGCCTCGTGAACCAGAAGCTGGCGGTGAGCATTCTGGAAGCGTTCGAGCACTCGGTGGCCGTGGTGGAAAACGGCCGCAAGGCGCTCGCCGCGCTCGACCGCGAGCCGTTCGACCTCGTGCTGATGGACGTGCAGATGCCGGAGATGGACGGCCTGGAGGCGACCGCCCACATTCGCGAGCGGGAACGCGCGCAGGGCGTCGAACGTCCGATCCCGATCGTCGCGATGACTGCCCACGCCCTGAAGGGAGACCGCGAGCGATGCCTGGAAGCGGGCATGGACGATTACATCTCGAAGCCCGTTCGCGGCGACGAGCTGCAGGAAGCGATCGACCGTGTCGTGGAAAAACGCCCCAAGCGTGTCGCGGAAGAGCGTCCCGAAGGCGGCCCGGTGGAAACGTCTTCGAGCGATTCCGCGGCGGAGGCGCGCGGCGGAGACGAGGCGGAGAGCCGGTCCGCCCCCGCCGAGGATCACGCGGAAATCGCGGCTGACCGCTCGCCGCCGGAAGCGATCGCGGAAGCGGAGGCTGAACCGGGCGCCGAAGTGGATGAGTCCGGCGAGTCGCTCGTCGACTGGAAGGCGGCGCTGCGGTTGGTGGAAGGTCGCCGCGCGGCGCTTGTCGAACTGGTCGAGATGTACCGCGTCGAGTCGCGGAAGCTCATGGACGAGATTCGCGGAGCGCTCGACGCCCGCGATGCGAAGACGCTCAGCCGCGCCGCGCACACGCTGAAGGGGTCCGCGCGGATTCTCTTCGCCGAGCCGGTGGCCCGGCGGGCGGAACGCCTCGAAGCGATGGGGCGGACGGAGACGTTCACCGAAGCCGAATCGGCCTGGGCCGATCTCCAGCACGCGGTCGCGGAACTCGAGCCGAAACTGGACGAGTTCCTGCACGACGGCCACGCGCGCCAGCCCGGATGATTCGTCGCTGCGGCTCGAAACGTCAGTGAAGCGTCGAAGCGTCGTCCTGCGCCGGAACTGCTCTCGCCGCATTCCGGCCGCTGTGCTAGCATCCCCGCCCCGACGGCGAACCGGCGTCGATCTCGTGATCGGCGTGCCGATCCGCCTGGTGTTCTTCGGTCCGATTCGGAAAGAGGTCCGCACGATGCGACATCCTCGCGGCGGCCGCTGTTCGGCGATCATCCTGTCCGCCACGCTGCTCGGAATCACGCTCCCCCGATCGCTGCCGGGGGAGACGCCCGCGGAACAGGCCGAGCCGGCCGCGAAGCATCGGCTCGTCTACCGCTTCCGCCCGGGGCACGTGCTGCGCTACGAAAGCGAGCTGCGCTCGTCGATGGAGGTCCGCAAGGGCGAAGCGATCCAGATCATCGACAACAGCACCACCACCAACAAGCGGCTCCGCGTGGTCTCGGTGGGAGATGACGGAGCCGCCTTGGTCGAACCCATCATCGAACGCGTGCGGATGATGGTTCAGTTCGACGACGCCCAACCCGCGCGGTTCGACAGCGCCAGCTCCGACCCGCCGCCCCGCCAGTTCCAGGACGTCCAGCGGAAGGTGGGACGTAAAGCCGCCCGGCTCCGCATCGCCCCGCACGGCGAACTGCTCGGCATCACCCGGTTCGACGCCGACGGCAAGCCCATCGTGAACAAGCCGAACGAACTCGACGCCGACGGCCGACCGGTCGAAGACCAGCCGGACGAGCCGGAGTTCCAGGCGGACGACAACATCCTTGCGCTGTTGCCCGCCGAGCCGGTCGCGGTCGGCGACGTTTGGAAAGAGCGATTCACGACGCGGGTCAAGGTGGACCGCAAAATCGAACGGTCGGCCACCTTGCAGCGCGAGTTCGTGCTGCGGAAGGTCGAGGGGAACGTGGCGACGATCGGCGTGCGGATCGCCATCATCACCCCCATCGCCGACCCCGCGATCCTCGCGCAGCTCATCCAGCGGACGCCCGCCGGGCGAATCGAGTTCGACCTGGAGCGCGGCGAAATCATCTCGCGCACGATGGAACAGGACCAGACGATCTACGGCGCGATCGGCCCGACCAGTTCCCTGCGCGCCGCGAGCAAGCTGGTGGAACGCCGGCTCGAATCGGAAGAGTCCTCCACCGAACGCACCGCGAGCACCGCCCCGCCGCGGAGTTGACCCGTCGTCCGTTTTCCGTAAACTGCAAGCCGCCATCCACTTTCGCCAATGAGCCACGACGGACGCCGGGCGGCTGCATGAAACGTGCCGAATTGCTGTTGCAGGTCGTCAGCCTGGTCCGGGCGGCACGTCGAGTTGCGCATGAAAACAAGGCCTCCGCCGTCGTGGTCTTGGCGGAAATGCCCTACGACTTCGCCGAGATGAAGCGCCTGTTGCGGGGAACGCGATTGGTCGTCGCCTCCGACAAGCCGGACGTGCAGCGGGCCGCCGTCGACGACAAGGTCGATCTCGTCCCCCTGCTGCACGAGCCGCAGACCCGCCAGCACCAGTTGAGCCAGGCGCTGCTCGAAGCGATCGCCGACGACTTGCTGCAAAGCGGCGACCGCATCGTCGCGCTGTACGCCGGCTTCGAGCGCGAGGTGCTCGACTCGCTGAGCATCATCAGCCTCGCCGAGCATCTCGCCAAGCTGACCGCCCGCGACCTCCGCCGGCTCGAAACGCAAGTCCCGCTGGAAACCCTGCGGCTGGTGGTCGATCTCGCCGTCGAGATCGGCCGCGAGGGCCGCGAGGGAAAACCGGTCGGGGCGCTGTTCGTCGTCGGCAATCATCGCAAGGTGCTGCGGCTGTCGCACGAGCAGGTTCACGACCCGTTCCGCGGCTACGCCAAGAAGGACCGCATGGTCCGCAACCCCCGCGTCCGCGAGAGCATCAAGGAACTCGCGCAGATCGACGGGGCGTTCGTGATCGCCGCCGAGGGAACCGTGATGGCCGCCGGCCGCATACTCGACGCCCCCGCCGAGGGGATCACGCTGTCGAAGGGCCTCGGGGCGCGGCACTGGGCGGCGGCGGCGATCTCCAAGGCGACCGACGCCGTCGCGATCGCCGTCTCGGAATCGACCGGCACGATCCGCATCTTCCAGAACGGGACGGTCGTGCTGCGAATCGAACCGATGGACCGGGCGATGAAGTGGTACGACGTCGAAACGGAGCCGCCGCCGCAGGATGATCGCAGTTGAGGCGGGGCGCCCGCCGTTCATCGACGATCACGCGCGCCCGGCGAGCCTCCCGCGTCAGCGGGGGGAGGCGTTTCCCACGCGTTCGGTGCGGCGATGCGTCCCTCCGGTCCGTTGCTGCTTCGTGCCGAAAGCGGCGACATGGCGAGAAGCGAGCATGTGCCGCCGAGCCGGTCGAGCCCCTGGCCGGTCAAGACGAGAGAACCGGTCATCCCGCGGTCGAGCATGTCGCGGTCTCGATCGTAAGCGCGAATGTGCTCGACGACGAGAGACACCTCCTCGCGGCTCGTTTCGATCGGTTCGCGTTCGTAATCCGCAATCGTCCCCGGCTCGCGGAAGCGGACGAGGAAGTCGAATCGATCGCCGACGCGAATCGACACGTCCCCGCACCGGCCGATCACCTTGCGGTAGTGCTCGTCCAGAAGCTGCGTTCTCTTGACATCGCCGATCACGACGAACTCTGCGATTTGGGCCTCCTCACCAGAATCTGTGGGTGAATTCCGGTTCGGGGAGGGATGCCAGGTTG
>JBBDNT010000147.1:0-25470 GCA_040877445.1 Planctomycetaceae bacterium | reverse complement strand
CGGGCGTTCCTGCAGAAGGAGGATTTCGACCGGTTCTGGACGTACAAGAGCCCATTCTGGGCGGGCCGATTTCTGGACGAGTGATGCACGCGGGCGATGCGCAGCCGGATCGAGCCGATGCAGAAGGTGGCCCGCACGCTGCGCTCTCAATCGTGAGCTGCTGCTGAACTGGGAATGAACAACAAAGTGAAACTGACCATGAGAAAGTCCTACGGTTTCCGCACCGCGAAAGCCATCGAAATCGCCCTCTACCACAACAGGGCCGCCCTCCCCGAACCGAAATTCACCCACAGATTCTGGTGAGGAGGCTGATTTCGATCGTGGGCCCACCAGTCCTGGAACCGAGCCACTCCATTCTCGACCGTGACGACCCCGAAGAGATACTCCAACCCGTCCTCGGCCAGCGGGAACCCTTCGATGTCGAAGTAGACGTCTCCCGAAGATGCCGATGGGAGAAGTGCCAATCCCCGACGAGGATCATCGGGATCAGCGTGGCGAACTTCGTAGAGGGGCTTCGCCCTGCCCTTCGACTCGAGTTGCAGCCTAGCCTGAGTCTTGAGCCGGTCGAAGACCGGCCGAGCGAGGCGGGGAACGTGGTTCTTCCGGGTTTTCGCCAACTTCGCCAAGGTGCCGATCCCGGCAGCTCCCAGCTTCTTGATCTGTGTGAAGGTGATGTTGGCGACCTAGCACGGATGATCTGCTGCCTCAAGATACGACGGCTTGACGGTGCGAGCGAGTTTCGTGTCCCAGACTTCATAGTGATGGTCGCCGAACTGCGACCCGCCGGGCTGCCTGGCGAGGAAGTCGGCGAATCCGGCGAACTCGCCGTGCTCAAGTCGAGCCTGGAAGACGTACGCCGCTCCGGACCGCATCGATTCGACCGTCTGTTCCGCCTGCCGTTCAAAAGGTATGTTTCGGTCGATTTCGACGACTTCGTGGCCTGCTTCCCGAAGTTGCCCGAGGAAAGCCGATTCGTGCTCGATGCCCTTTCCAGCGATCAGCTGCATCTCCTCGTCGATTTCATCAGGAGCGCAGGTGGCCCCGTTGAGGATCACCCCATGAGGCAGGCCGTGGTCGTTGGCGATCCCCTCTGTGCCGTTGCGCAACTCCAGATGCCAGCGGTCCATCCACGAGCCGAACTCGGTTTCCAGGAAGACCGTGAGGTCACTCGGCGAGAATATGATCCGCTCTGGTGAGTGCTGCATTGTCGATTCCGATACGGCGACTGCCGACAGTCCGAAAGCTGGATTCACCGAGCGTGGAAACCACGGCAGTATTCTGCCGTATATGCCGTGGGGAATCCACAACTTTTCGGGAAACTCCGGAGCGGAAGACATGACTGCCGCCGTTGCGGCGGCCGGCCGGCTGGAAAAGCGACCCGGTAGACGACACGTTCGTCGTCGATCAGGTCGGGACCATCAATCACAACACGCCGAGATCGCATCCGTGGTATTCCCCTGCGTCGTCGCCACGGACGTTGATCTTCTCGACGTGGGCAGGCAATTCCCCCAGCGTTCCGTGCGGATGTCGTTCGATCCACGCTCGATGCGTGGACTTGAACCGCTCGATGAATGAACGCCACTCGGGAATGATCATTGGGGATCCTCGCCCCCGGTGCTGCCAGACGGATCTTCCGAGACCTGTGGAGTGAAGGAGTGGAACAACTGGTAATGCAGAGTCATTATTGGCTTATTGTCGATCCACGTCCGCCGGTTGAAGGGAAGAGCTGCGGTCACGCTCCCATGATGCACCACGCGACGCAGGGCGGCCATAGGCAACGGCGACGGCCGCGGAACGAGTCGGTCGCTTCGAGTTCGCGGTCGTGATCGGCGATCGTATCTATCAAGCCGAGCGGGTGCGGAGAATTCAAGGCCCATCCACTTCTGCGATCTTCTGGCGAAGTCGTTCGACGACTTCCGGCGAGACCGCTGTGCCGCGGAGATCGACGTGTTGCAGGGCAGGCATCCGCAGCAGCGCTGCCTCGACATCGTCTCCGACTCGCGTATGCGAGAGGTCAAGGCATTCCAGGCGCGGCAGATCGACGAGCGGCTCCAGCCCCGCCGCGGTCACGGTCGTTCGCGAGACGTGCAAGATCGTGCGCGTCTTCAATTGCGAGAGCCGCCGCAGCCCGGCGTCGGTGATCGAAGTGCCGTCGAGATAGAGAGACTCCAATTTCGGCAGGAGCGCGACCTGTCGCAGACACTCGTCACCGACCCGTGTTCCATCAAGCCACAGTGGTTGGGAAATCGCGTGGCCAACTGCGGGCCAAGTTCGGTGATCGGGGTTCCCGTGAGAGATAGTTTCTGCAAATTCGAAAGAGCGGGGAGCCAGCTCAGCACGGTATCATCGAACTTGCTTTGATCCAGGGTGTCGGTTGAAGACTTGGAGTTGCGGGCGAGCCTCGTGGAACGGCTTGGCAGGTTGCCTGAAGTCGACGCCACGGGAGTGAGTCTGCTCGATCCTGACGGGAGAATGCCGGACTGTCTGTACGCGGTGGTTCCGGCGATCGACCCGTGTAAATTGCGCATCGCGTTCGTCCGGCACTGGAAGCACAACGATCACGTCTTGGTTTACGCGAGGATCGTGCGGCGGGACGGCACCGACGATTGGCAAGCTCGGTACGTCACGTTCACTCCCGACCGCGACTGGAACGAATGCCTCGACAGGTTCGAGGGCAACGTGCGGAACCTGCTGACGTGCTGGCGTGCCCGGCGAGAGACCATGGCGTAGCGGTCGAACCGGGCGGCTTTCATCGAGATCGGCGTCCGCGGGTCAGCGGGAACCGACGCGGCAGTCGTCCTTCACGATGATGCCGACGACTTGGAAATGGTCACCGACCGGACGGACCACTGCGGCCCCAAGACCGGCGGCTTCGATTCCGACAGTGCGGCCGGCTGGAACATCATCCCAAGCACGGCCAGCGTCACCGGCTCCCTGCTGTCGACGATCAACGTCGTGCGGGCCGCCTGCTGTCGACGATCATCGCCGTGCAGGACGAGCAGATCGCCGCCGACGATTCGCTGGCCGCTCGCCAGCGGAAACCGGAGCGGCCGTCACGCTCCCACGGTGGGAGACAGCCAGATGGAGATGGCGATCGTGTCGGAAGAACCATTTCGGCCCCCGAGACCGACGGCTGCCATTCCCACGGCGAGGCCGGCCGGAACGTCATGGGCAGCATCACCGTCGTCGCCACGGATCTCGGCGATCATCACCAAGCTGGGCGTGCTGCCGATCGTGCAGAGCAGCAGTTGGTCATCGGGTTGCCCGGTGCGGATCCAGGGGGCACCGGTCGGCGGAACCCCGACCTGCGGTCGGTCCTTCCACGCTCAAGCCGGCGACCTGGAAATCGTGGCCATTCCGGACGAACCGCGGCGGCCCCGAGATCGGCTGCGGTTCGCACTTCGGGGCCGACCCGAACGTCACGGGCACCATCGACATCATCACGAGCGACGTGGCTGTCGACGGTCTTCGCAATGCAGGTCGTGTCGGGGGCGCTGAAGGTCGGCATCGCCGCCGTCTCGCTCATGGTCTCCGCCGTGGCGAAGACGGCGAAATGCTCGACTTCACCCGAACGGGGGACATTTCGCCGCCAGCCGCTCTAGGCGGGCCGCTGGGGAGGGGGCGGGGGAGGGGGCGGGGCAAAGTAGGAAGTCGGGGACTGTGGAGCGGGGCGGGAATCAGACCGTTTTCGCCCCAGAGCGGCTGCGGAGGGAACGCGGCCGACGTTTCCACGGCACAGAATGCCCGCTGCGGACTTCCATGGAGACAGTAACCGCATCCAGTTCCGCAGTCGCGACCAGCAGGATTTTCCATCGACGAGTCGAACGATGTTCGGCACTGGCTGCACGAAGCTCGAACGCCGGCGACGACGCCGATTCGGCGACGTCACTACACACTTAGTACACACTTCCGAAAAGTAGCTTGAAAATCCCGGCTGATTGGCGTAATACTCTGTAATGGCGGATATAGGTCGAAACCCTTTCAAATTCGATCCTAACGGGTGTTGTTGCTCTCCGGCGGGACTGCTTCCCAATCTGAATGTCGAGGGTTCGAGTCCCTTCACCCGCTCTCTGCGCAAGCTTCGTGCCAGCCCGAGCCGAGTCGCAACTCGCGGCCGCCTGACTTGCGGCCGCCTTTCGCACGGCAATCCGTCGCACGATCGGATGTGCGGAAACGGCGACGATCACCGGCGTTTCCAACGTTGTTCGCCGACAGCGCGGCATGACCGCTCGACCCACAGTGGATCGCCGCGAGTTCTCTTTTTCTCGCTCCGCAAGCTCTCTCCACAAGCCGGCGCCGACCTCGCACGAGCCGAGCGGCCGTGAATGCAACCGCATCATCCGGAATCGCGAACATGAAAAATCGTGCTTTGCTTGGTTCATCCGCGACACTGGTTCTTCTGGCGCTCGACCTGTTCGCGGTCGACCGCGCCGTCGCCGATCCGATCGAGCCGGCGCTCGCGCCCGATCCCGCGGTGGCGAAGGTTCTCGACGAGTTGGGCGACGACTCGCTGGCGAAATTGCCGGAGGCGAAGCTGGTCGGCGAGTTCAATGAACTTGCGCGGCTGTTCCGGCTGCACGAGCGCGGGCCGGGGGCGCGCAACTTCTCGATCAAGATGGTCTGGGCGCCGGAGCGCGGGCGGGCGCTGTTCGCCGGGGCGAATCACGGCACGCCGCACCGGCTCAACGACATCTGGGAATTCGATCTCGCGGCGAACACGTGGGTGTTGCTGCATCCGCCGAATTTCAACGCCAGCCGCAATCAACGGCAGCACAATGACGAAGTCGTGCTCCGCGACGGCTTTCCCGCCACGAAGTCGACCGGCGCGCCGATTCACGTGGGACACACCTGGTGGCAGTTCACCTACGACCCCGAGGCGAAGGCTGTGTTGTGGCTGTCGCAGTGGCCGGGCTACGGCCGTCTTCACGAGCGCTACGAGCATATCACGGCCGAAGACCTGTATGCCGGCCCGCCGATGTGGCACTATCTTCCCGCGGAGCGGAAGTGGCAGCCGCGGAAGGCCGCGGGAGATGCCGCGCCCACGATCGGCATGGGGGACACGCTCGAATACGTTTCCGACCTGAAGGCCTCGTACTACTCGCGGGGCGGCTGGCTGTATCATGCCGCCGAGGGACGCTGGGAACGCCGCCCCATCCGCGGAACCGCGCCCCCCACCGAGACCGTCATGGTCTACGATTCGAAGAACAAGGTGCTGGTCGCGCATCGCGGCGTGCCGGCGGATTATCGCGGCAACGTCCACGACCCGACCAAGCGGACCTGGCATCTCGACTTCGAAACCAACACGTGGGAGGAAGTCGCCGCGTCGAAGGAGATTCCCAACGGGCACGACGCGTGGACGCCGTTCGTGTACGATTCGGTCAACGGCGTTTGCCTGCTGTTCGACACGCTGGACCGCCAAGGCTCGATCTGGGCTTACGACGCCGCCCGTCGGGAGTGGAAGCGAATGCTCGGCAGCGAGATTCCCAGCAAGACGATCGGATATTTCGACTCGGGACGGAACGCCTTCGTGCTGATCAACGATCGCCAGCCGTGGGTGTATCGCCACACGGCGAAGAAGGGCGCGGATTGACGCGTCGATTCCTCCGCGTGGACCGTGGATCATGAACCGGGAAACTTCACCGATGATTCCAGCCCCCATTCGCCTGCTCGCCTACGCGCTGAGTTCGACCTTGGGGGCGATCGCCGCCGGTGCGTGGATCGACCCGGCGAGCGCGGCCGAGGCGGACCGCGAGCGCCCTCGGAACGTGATCCTGTGGGTCGTCGACGATCAGGGATTCGAGGCCGGTTGCTACGGGAACAAGGCCATCCGCACGCCGGCGCTCGATCGGCTGGCGGCCGAGGGGACGCGGTTCACCCGCGCGCACTGCACCTCGGCGAGTTGCAGCGCGAGCCGCTCGGTGTTGATGACCGGGTTGTACAACCACGCGACGGGGCATTACGGTCACGCGCACGGCTACAACCATTTCAGCACTTATGAAACGGTCCGCTCGTTGCCGGTGCTGCTCGCGGGGGCGGGATATCGCACCGCGTCGATCGGCAAGTACCACCTCGCGCCGGAGTACGTCTACCGCTTCGACGACTACCTCAACGAAGGGACGCAAGGCGCCCGCAACGCCGTTCGCATGGCGCGGAACGCCAAGGAATGGATCGAACGGAGCGATCGGCCGTTCTTCATTTACGTCGGCTGCTCCGACCCGCATCGCGGCGGCGGCCCGGACGGGTTCGCCAACTTCAACGATCGGCCGGACTATTATCCCGGCATCAAGCCGGTCCGCTATCAGCCGGAAGACGTGATCGTTCCCGGCTGGCTGCCGGACAAGCGCGAATCCCGCGAGGAACTGGCCGAATACTACCAGGCGATTTCGCGGGCGGACCAGGGATTGGGCGCGCTGCTCGACGCGCTCGAAGCGACCGGCCATGCGGACGACACGCTGGTGATGTTTCTGAGCGACAACGGCCCCTGCTTCCCCGGCGCGAAGACGACGCTGTATCAGCCGGGAATGAACGTCCCGCTCGTCATTCGCGATCCCGATCAGAAGAAGACGGGAGTCGTCAGCGAAGCGCTCGTCACGTGGGCGGACATCACGCCGACGGTGCTCGACTGGTGCGGCGTGAAGGCGGTGGGACCGCCGTTGGCGCCGCGCGAGAGTCAGGGAAAGCTGGTCGAAGTCGCGAACCCGCAACCGATCGAGTTCCACGGGAGGTCGTTTCGTTCGGTGCTGGCCGAGGAGCGTCCGCGCGACTTCGACGAGATCCACGCCTCGCACACCTTCCACGAGATCACGATGTATTACCCCATGCGGGTGGTCATCAGCGGGAATTACAAGTACATTCTGAACCTCGCGCATGAACTGGAATATCCGTTCGCGTCGGACCTGTTCGCCTCGCGCACCTGGCAAGCGGTGCTGCGGGACGGGGACAAGCAGTTCGGCAAGAAGAGCGTGTACGACTTCCTGCACCGCCCCCGTCACGAGTTGTTCGATCTCGA
The DNA here is from genome assembly GCA_040877445.1 of Planctomycetaceae bacterium. Taxonomy (GTDB): domain Bacteria; phylum Planctomycetota; class Planctomycetia; order Planctomycetales; family Planctomycetaceae; genus JBBDNT01. Next base: position 18,461 of record JBBDNT010000147.1, on the reverse strand, counting down.
AGCCGATCCCTTCGAAGGAACGAACCTCGCCCACGAGGAACGCCACGCCGCGAAGCTCGCGGAGCTTCAGGAGAAGCTCAAGGCGTGGCAGAAGCGCACCGGCGACCCGTGGGTGGTAAAGTGGGAGCACGAGTGACTCGCGCGGGGCGGGGCGGCGCGGCGTCCGGATTGGGAAGTCGGCCCGCGCGTCATGCCCGCGAAGTGCCTGCGCTGGGGGCAGGCTTTGCGCGGGAATGACTCGAACCGCGCGATGGGACGGATTGGCAATCCTTCCGATGGCGAGCGAGGCGGCACAACGATCGATCTCCGGCGACGTACGAAGCCTCATCGCCGGATTGCCAATCCATCCTACGGCAAAACCCACAAGTGCGATCTGGACGACGTAGTAGCGCGCAAGAATCCCGCTACCCGCAAGTTCGGTGCTCGCAGGCCGCGGGGGGCGTCGGGGCCAGCAGCGCGTCGAGCGCGTTCAAGAGTTCCCGGCAACGGGGCGTCGACTCGATGCGGTCGATGAGCTTCATGAATTCATCGCCCAGGGATTCCGGGGCTGGGGAGGGCGAACTGCGCGCGGCGGAGTTCGAAGGGAAGCTCATGGGGCGGCGGCTCCGGGCGGATCATGGTGGGTGAAAGAGCATAGGTCGGCGTTTCGCCCGAGGCCGGCGCCGGGAATGGCCCGATCGAGGTTGAGCGAATCGCGCGATCCGCACGCCGGCATGATCGCCACGACCCGTGAAACCGCGAAACCGCAAGCGTTCCTCATCGAGCGTCTTGCTCAGCGGGTGAAGCCGACGAAGAAGCTGAACAGCCGGTCGTCGTCGAACGGCTCTTTGAGGATCGGGACGCCGAAGTCGAAGGCGAGGGGCACCGGTCCCATCGCCGGGACGGTGAGCCGCAATCCGGCGCCGACCGACAGCCGGAAATTGTCGAAGCTCACGTCGTTCTCGACGGTTCCGAAATCGGTGAAGGCGACGACTTGCAGGTTCTCGTCGGCGGTGACGGGGACCATGTACTCGACCGAGCCGAGGGCCAGCCACTCGCCGCCGGTTCGCACGCCGGTGTCGACCGGGCTGACGCCGCGGAAGGCGAAGCCGCGGAACGTCTGGAAACCGCCGGCATAGAAGCGTTCGAAGATCGGGGTGTCGTCGCCGGTCCAGCCGAGATTGCCGCCGGCGGTGAGAATGTGCCGGCCTTGCCCGTCGGGCCGGCTGTGGACGGTGAAGTACTGGCGGTATTCGGCGTCGAACCGGGGATAATCGAAATCGCCGAAGGCCTGCTCGTAACCGATTTCGGCGAAGTGCCCCCTGCCCGGGAGGAAGGCGGAATCCCGCGTGTCGTGCTGCAGGGCGAAGCGGATCGTCGACAAGAAGCTGCTTCCCACCGCGTCCGCGAGGATCGGCGGCGTGGGCACGCGCGGGCGGCTGATGTCGATCGATTCGAGCCGCAAGCCGATGGTGCCGGAGAGCGCGTGGTCGAATTGCTTGCCGACCTTGATCAGACCGCCGCCGCGAGTCTCGTCCCAGTCGGGATAGAAGCGGTTGAAGTAGAACCCGCTGAGACCGAAGCTGAAGTCGGTGTCGAGGAAGTAGGGGTCGGTCCAGCTCACGAGATAGCGGCTGACTTCGTTTCCGGGCATCGCTTCGATGCGGAACCGCTGCCCGCCGCCGCGCCACGCCATCCCGTTGGTGATGTCGCTGACAGAGAGCGGTGGGCGGAAGATGTCGAAGTTGTTCTCTTCGAGGACGATCGAACCGACGACGCCGGCGTCGCTGTTGACCCCCGCCCCGATCATGAACCGCCCGGTTTGCGCTTCGTGCACGATCACGTCGGGATAGACGATTCCCGGCTGCTGAAGGAACGGCGACGGAGGCGGCTCGCGGCGTCCCGGGGCCAGCGGATCGCCTTGCGGGCTGACGTCGTAAATCGGATTGCCGGGATCGACCTGCCCGCGATCGTAGTTCTGAGCGCGGAACACGGGGAACGCGGAGCTTCTCGCGGGCAGCCGGGGCGCGACCGGTTCGACGAGCGCGTAGCCGTCGTCTTCCGCTTCGAGGAAATCATCGTAGGGAGCGCGGTAACGCTCGACGGAGCGCCGTCCGTCGTGTGCCCGTCCGTCCGCGGCGGCTTCCGGTTCCCGTGGCGAGTCGCCGGGATGTCCGAGCGTGCCGAGGGGGGCGCCATGCATCGGGGGCGTCGCCGCGCGCTCCACGTCCCGCCCGGCAGGCGGGACGTACCAAGTTCGCGAACGCGGGCCGGGGGGCTCGGAATGGTTCTGTCCGCGGAAGGCGGCCGCGGTGCGGATGCCGTCGTCCGGCAGTTCCGGCTTGAGGACGATCTGCACGTCCTTGCCGGGGGTCCGCTCGACGAGCATCGAGCCGCGAATTCCTTGTTTCATCCGCTCGATGTTGTGCGGATTGGCCAGTTCGCCGGGAGCGACGCCGTATCGCAACGCGATATTGAGCATCTCCTGGCGGCGGGTATGGGCGTTGGGGCCTTCGATGCGGACGTTGATCGGCCCGATGAGGTAGGGGCGGTCTTCGTCGATGTTGTAGACGAGGTCGGCGGTTCCCGGCTCTTCGAGGAACCGCGGGACCGCTTCGACCCGGGCGAAGATGCGGCCGAGTTCGCCGTACAATCCCTTGATGTGCTCGACGTCGTGCGCCAGTTCGCGCTCGTTGAAGTATCGCCCGGGGGTCAGCTTCATGTCGCGGGCGAGTTCTTCCCGCGAATAGACGTGATGGCCGACGAGTTCGACATTCCGGACTTTGTAACGCACGCCTTCGTCGATGTGATAGACGATCGTCACGCGGGACTTCGAATCGTTGAAGTCCTCTTTCGCTTCGATCGTCACGTCGAAGAAGCCCAGCCCGTGGTAATACTGCTTGAGGACGGTGACGTCGTTGGGGATGGTGGCGGGGTCGTAATGCCCGCCGATCAGCCACAACAGGGCGATCTTCGTTTGCAACTTGGTCTTGAGGACGCCGTCGGAGACGAAGCTGTTTCCCTTGAACTTGGCGCCGGTGACTTTGACTTCGGGGCCTTCCTCGATCTCGAAGACGACGTCGCGGTCCTCCTTTTCTCCCCCCGTGACGAGTTCACACCGCGCGAAGACGTGCCCCTTGCCGTGGTACCACGATTCGATCCGCCGCGCCGCCTCGAGGTTGGCGGAAGGGTCGAACGGGCTGCCGGTCTTCAAACCGGTCTCGGCGATGAGATGCTTCTTCTTGCGTTCGGTCGCGCCGCGGAACTCGACCGTGCGGACCACCGGCCGCTCGAGCACGCGGAACTTCAGCACCGCTCCACCGTCGGCGGTGCGCTCGAAGATCGGTTCGACGCTGAAGAACCACCGCGTGCCGTACAGGCTGCGGACGTCTTCCTGCACTTCCTTGCGCGAGACGGGGCGGCCGGGGCGCGTCTTGACGTACTTGGCGATCGCGGTGCGGGGAATGGTGACGTTCCCTTCGACCTGCACGTCGGCCAGTTCTTCATCGTAGATTCCGGCGGTTTCCCCGCGGATGGCGCGGCCGGGACCGCCCGGCGCCAGCAGGTCCGGGGCCGTTTCGCCCCGCACGAGCCGCCAATCGTCGAACCACGCGGGCAGCACGACAGCGACGGCGGTCACGAACAGCGCGGCGACGACCGCGCGGAGCATCCACCCGGCGGGCGATGCGCCCGGTCCGCTGCGGGTGTCGCGGGAGACACCGGATTTCATGCGGGCGTCCGGAGTTGGAGAGGTCGAGGAGAGGTCGCGGGGCGACCGACTGGGGCGGCCGGTCCCGAAATGGGGGAGTAGAAATAGCGGATTCGCCCGAACACGGCAAGACGGATCGCGCGACGGCGAACGGCCTTCCACCTTGGTCTCGTTGGGTCGACGACCGGGGCGGGTAGGACGAACTTCAGTTCGTCGTGCCCGCCGGCCGAGAGGGACAGCCGCGAGGTCGAAAGCACGGTCGGCGAAGATCAACGAGAATCACCGACGCACGCCGACTCCGCGAGGCGGGCTTCGCACGGCGAACTGAAGTTCGCCCTACGAAGCGGCGGCGTCGACCTCGATTCCGACGGTGGCCGCGCGGAGTCCCCCTCCCCCTTTTCGGGGGAGAGGGACAGGCTGAGGGGGCCGCATTCCAAGCGGATCGCGTCGCGGCTCGGCTTGCATCGAGATTGCGCGGATCGAGTCCCGTCTTCCTTCACGCCACGGTCACGAGGCGGCGCGTTTGGGCTCGCGCGCGTGCCGCTCGCCGGCGTCCGGCCCGCTGCGCGTGTCGGCCCCGTTGTTCAGGCGCAAGGCCGGTCCCGAGTGAAAGCGGGCGTGCAGCGACGACCAATCGATGACCAGCGAGCCGCCGGTGGCCTGGTGGCTGCGGGCCCACGTCATCAACAGGTCGAGACAGGCGTGGTCGATGTAGTCGAGCTGCTCGAAGTCGACGTGCAGCTCGCTGTTGGCGGGAACGTTTTCGAGGGCGGTGGCGAGCTTCGGCAACCGCACGAAAGTGGCCGCCCCCGACAGCGTGAGCACCGCCCGCCGCTTTTCCGGTTCGGCCCGCAGACGAACCCTCAGCCGCGAGAAGGTGTGCAGCAGCTTGAGCCCGGACAGAACGATCCCCACGATCACGCCGGCCAGCAGGTCGACCGCGACGATCGTCACGAGAGTCGCGGCATAAATCACGACTTCGCCCCAGCCGTAACGGCGGAGTTCCTTGATCGACTTGATATCCACCAGCTTGACGCCGGTATAGACGAGGATCGCCGCCAGGCCGGCGGTGGGAATCGTTCTCAGGAGGAACCCGAAGGCGACGACGAACAACAACAGCCACGCTCCGTGCAGGACGGCCGACCAGCGGGACTTCGCCCCCGCTTGAACATTGGCGGCGCTGCGGACGATGACGCCGGTCATGGGCAAGGCGCCCAGAAACCCGCACAGCACGTTTCCCGTGCCCTGGGCCAACAGTTCGCGGTCGTAGCGGGTGCGGGCGCCGTCGTGCATCTGGTCGCAGGCGGTCGCGCACAGCAGCGTCTCGGCGCTCGCCACGACGGCGATCACCAGTCCCGCCTGGACCACGCCGGCCCACGGAACATCCGACAGCACTCCCAACGACACCAGCCGCACTTCGTCCCACAGGTTATCGGGAATCTCCACGTACAGCAGCGGCAATCCGAGCGACGCGGCAATGCCCGTGGCCAGAAGGATGGCCAGCAGCGGACCCGGCACGACACGCAGCTTTTTCGGCGCGAACGACTGCCAGCCCACGATCACGAGGATCGCCAACAGCCCCAATCCCCCCGCCAACGAATGGTCCTTGAGCGACGCCTGCAGTTCCTCGATGCCCTCGACCGCCCGGCTTTGCGCCGGCAACAGCGCGGCGGGCGAGCCTGCTTCGAGTTCGACCAGCGCCGCTCGAACGGCGGTCGTGGTTTCGGCGGCGGCTTCGTCGATCGCTCCTCGGCGGGACTTGTTCCGGAGCAGCGTTCCGGCCTCAAGCAGCGACTCGCGACGTTGCTCGATTTCGTCCAGGATCCGCCGTTGCTCCTCGACCAACGGCGCTCGTTCCTCCGTCGTAAGGGTCACTTGCGCCAGTTCGTCGGCGGTGTGATCGGGAACGGCCTCGGCCACTTGTTCCTGCAAGCGAATCTGACGGCGGTGCAGTTCCCCGAACTCGCGCAGCAGCCGCGTGCGGATCTCCCGCGACTCGGGCGAGCCGACCTCCGGCCCCGACCAGACTTTGGCGACCGACTCGGGAATGGAAACCAGGTTGGCGATGCCGTTTTCCCGCGGCTTGTCGTCCACCATCACGTGAAACTGGCTGCCGAAGATGAGCACGCCGATGCCCGCCAGCATGCCCTTGACCACGGCGGGCGAGACGGCGCGGAACCATTGGCCCAATCCGACCGCCCCCGCGAGCACCTGCGCGGCCCCCGCGATCAGCACGATCGGTCCCAGCATCTCGAGGCCGAATCGTTGGATCGCGTCGTAGACGATCACCGTCAGTCCGGCGGCGGGGCCGCTGACTTGCAGGGGGCAGCCCGCCAGCGTGCCCACCACCAGGCCGCCGATGATGCCGGTGATCAGCCCCGCGGAAACCGGAGCGCCCGAAGCGATCGCGATTCCCATGCAGAGGGGCAACGCGACGAGGAACACCACGATCGAAGCGCCGAAGTCGCGCCCCCAGGTGGAACCCGGGGAGGACGAAGCGGACGAGCTTGGGAAGGATTGCATGGGGAGAAACTCTCGGCAGCCGGGAAGGGAGGGCGCGCGGGGGCGAGGGCGTGATGGAGTGGGCGTGAACCGCCGCGGACGCGACGGTCATTCGCGGCGATTGGACGGTCGTTCGGGGCGATCAGTCGGTCGAGGCAATCCGCTGTCGCGGCAGTCCGGGAACCGGCGTCGAATCCTGCAAGTCCACGAACTCGCGGCGTTCGGCGCAGTGCATCGAGATATGCCCGGTCCGGATGTCGAACACCCAGCCGCACAGCGTGAGCCGGCCGTCGGGAACGCGCTCCGCGACGGCGGGATGCGTGAGCAGGTTGCGAAGTTGTTCGCCCACGTTCTCCTCGACCGCCCGCAGCAACAACGCTTCGTCATCGGCCCCGTCGGGATGATCGAAGACCCGCCGGGCCGCGTCCGCCCTTCCGATCCACCGGCGAACGGCGGGCAGGCCGCCCAGGTTCTTGCGGTCGCGCACGGCGGAGATCGCTCCGCACCTCGTATGGCCGCACACCACCACGTCGCTCACGCCGAGCACCAGGACGGCGTATTCGATGGCCGCCGCTTCGCTGCCGCCTTCCGCGTACGGCGGGACGAAATTCCCCGCGTTGCGGATCACGAACAGTTCGCCGGGACCGGTCTGCGTGATGAGTTCCGGCACGATCCGCGAATCGGAACAGGTGATGAACAGCGTCGAAGGGGATTGCCCCTCCGCGAGTTCCTCGAACTCGGATCGCCGAAGGGGCATCACATCGCGAACGAACCGGCGGACACCCTGAATCAGACGTTGCATCTTTCGACCTCGTTGCGGACGGATGAATCGAGACGGATCGATCCGCCAAGCCGATTTCCGCGGGAAGCGTCTCCCGCGGTGGGGCGCATCATTGGGAGCGCGACCGTCGCGCGTCGAGGCGCGGAGCGGAGGCGGTCATCCCGGCGATGCGCTCTTCGCGCGCGGCCTCAGCGACGGCCACGGCGTGAATTCCAGATCGACCCGGCGCGCATTCGCGTCGCGGAGGGAATCAACAGGCCATCGGTGCGTTATGACCGTTCGCCAGACGATGGCCCCGCGGCGGGGCGGACGACGCCGGATCGGCCAGGGCCGCGCCGCGCGGTCGACTCGGCGACGGCGCCATCCAGCCATAGCCGCCGTCGCTCTCGGGAGAAACGAACTCTTCCAACCGCCGCTGGGTCGCGATCTCGTGGCGCATTTCTTCCTGACTGCTCGTGGCGATCTCGGACCCGGTGAGGGTCATGATCCGCGCGGCGCCGGGAAGGGGAAACGCCAGCAAGAATGCGCACAATGCCACACCCGACCAGTCCAACCGGAATCGGCGGACCATCGATCGCACTTCCAGCGTCGGGGGGACGGGGCGCATGGGGGGAAGAATCCGGTTATCGGCAACAGGCAAAACCCGCTGTCGTGTCTCGTTTACGGATGATATCGGCTTTGTGTTGGATCCTCAACAGCGGATTCGGGAATTCGGCTCAAGATGGGGGGAGGACGTGGGAAATGCGGAACTCGGAATTCGGAATGCGGAATGGGCGGGGCCGTCCGCGGGATCGTTGCGGGGCGTTCCATCCACTTCATCCTTCCCGGTCCTCGATTCCCAGCGCCTCCATCCGCCGGTACAGGCGCGTGCGGCTGATTCCCAGCAAGTCCGCCGCCTGGCTCTTATTGTGCTTCGCCTGCTCCAACGCGAGCCGGATTCGCTCGCGTTCGGCTTCGTTCAGAAACGGTTCCAGAGGCAGCGGACGGGGAGTGCGGGCCGGGCCGCTGGCTTGCGCTTCCAGCCCGGTGCGGAACCGGAACGGCAACTCCGCCACGGTCAGCGTTGTGAGGCCGCTCGCCAGGCAGGCGTCGCACGCCTCGTCGACGACATGCTCGAGTTCGTCCAGGTTTCCCGGCCAGTTGTACTCGCGGAATTTCCGCCAGACGGCTTCGTCGATTCCGCCGATTTGCGTCTCCGTGCCGCGATTCCGGGCTTCGAGGAAGTGCTGGCCGAGAAGCGGAAGATCGTCCGGCCGCTCCGCCAGAGGAGGGAGTTCGATCGTCAACGCCGAAACCAGGTAGAAGAACTCCGGCAACAGGATTTCTTCATCCAGCAGCGTGCGCGGATCGCGGGCGGTTCCCGCCATCAACCTGGGGGCCGGCATCCTGCCGCTCACGGTCTCCGAACGGGATCCCGATGGACTTTCTCGTCCCAGCGCCCCGGCGAGCATCTCCTGCAAGTCGCGCGGCACGTGGTCGACCTCGGCGAAGTAAATCGTTCCCGGAGCGCCGATCGCCGCGGGCGATTCGGAGTGGCCTTCTTCGAGCAGCCGGCGAAGCGAGTTCTTCAGTTCGCGGGGCGCGAGGCGACCGCAATCGAACGGAACGAACGGCCGCCCGGCGCTCTCGCTCGCGTAGTGGATGGTGCGGGCGACGTGTTCCTTGCCGCTTCCCGGCGGTCCGAACAGCAACACTCCCGCGGCCGAGGCCCGCGCCAGCCGCACTTGCTCCAAGACGCGCGACATCGCCCCGCCCCGGGCGACGAAGTTCCGGAACCCGTACCGTTGGCGGACCGAGCCGCGCAGCGAGGCCAGTTCGGCATGAAGCCGGCGGGCGGGAAGTTCCGGCTGAGACGCGGACGCCGGCTCCATCGGCGAGACGACCCCCAGAACGCCCTCGACGGCGCCGGCCGCATTCGTCAGCGGGAAGTAACCGATCCGCCGCGAGGTCGAAGCCCCATTCTTCGCGACGATGTACGCGGCGACGCTGGCGGTCCGACCGGCGAAGACTTCCGGAGGCGGGCACAGGCTGCCGGTGAGCGACGCGGCGTCTCCCGGCTCGGCCGAGGTGCGATACTCGCAGACGCGCCCCACGATTTCGTCCGCGTTCCAGCCGGTGAGCGCTTCGCAGCCGGTGTTGAAGAACGTCACTCTCCGCCGCGCGTCGAGCAGGAACACGGGCGTGGAGGAGGCGGCCAAGGCCGCTTCGAGGTGACGCTTCAGGCGTCGGGAGGTCGTCATGCGCGCGATCCGAAGTCCTGGCCCGCTCGCGAATCATACTCCACGAAAAACCGAAATGCAGTTGGAACAGGTGTGCCATGCCGCTGTCACACCACGAAGTTACCTTGCGACCCGCACGCGACCGACCCGGCTCGACGGCGGCGAACAGCGCGACCACGGGCCTGCCGAGCGAGAGCCGGCCGATTCAGCGGGAACCGAGGCCCGCCCGAGTCGGCCGCGCTCTCCGGCAGGATCCGGAAGCGGGCGTTCGCTTCATTCACCCAGGATTGACTCCGGGGGGGCCGTCGGGTTCAATCGGGATCGCACTTCGCAATGCATCGCGATTTCGCGGGCCGCGCTCGTCGCCCACCGCGAACCTGTTTCGGCGAAGTCTCGGGGGATTCGCTACAATCGAACTGGACTCGCATCGCGGGCCGAAGTAGCTTCTCTTCTTTGAGCCGCAAGACAACCAGCCGCAAGACAACGCGGGGGAAGCCAGTGCCGTTTCGATTCGAAAAAGCGAGCTGCGTCGCGGCCGGCACGTTCAACATGTACATCGTGCAGCCCGCTTGGCTGGGACGGCGCGAGATCGCGATATTTCCCGAGGGAACGGAGCTCGAGATCGAGACGCGGCTGGACGCCCCCGGATTCAAATTCCAATCCCCCCAGTTGCCCGCGGTGTGGACCGTGACGCCTTCTCGGATTACCTTGGAGACGGCGGATCCCGAGCACGAATGCGGCGAGACGCTGGCCCGCGTTTTGAAAGCCCTCCCATGGACCCCCCTGGTCGCGGTCGGCACGAACGGCGTATACGAAGGAGTGAAAAGCGATCTCGACGGAATGGGCGGGATCGCGGCGTATCCTTTCGCCGATCGGAAACCCGCGGACTTCGAGTTGGCGCAGCGCGGCTATCATGTGGCGCTCAAGCGAGGCGATCTTGTCCTGAACCTCCAGCTTTCCGTGAAGGCTGATTCCGTCGGACTCTCGTTCAACGCCCATACCGATCTCCGAAACAAGAACAACGAATCCGCTCTGGATGCGGCGCGCGGCTTTCTCGACCACCGTCGACTGGCCGAATCGCTGCTCTCGGACATTTTCCAGGTCGACATCGAACATGCCTCCCGCGATTCTTGACGATCCCAGTTTCTCGACCGACTCCACCGAAGACTGGGGTGCGGAGTGGCGACGAGCGACACGCACCGTCGTGCTCTTCCAACCGAGTCTGCACGCGGAATTGGATCAACTCGCCGCGCTCCGGCCGAATTGGGATGGCTACGGCGCGCCGCGACTCGATCGGGCGATCATCGACGCGGCACGCCGATTCGTCGATCGTCTACCGGAAGACGTCTCGCGTCGGCCGACGATCGTGCCGATGTCTCCCGGCAATCTTCAATTCGAGTGGCACGAGGGGCAACGGGTTCTGGAACTGGAGTTCGAAACGGCCGACACCATTCACTACCTCAAGTGGGATCCGGCGGAGAAGGTCGAGGATGAGAACACCTTCCCTGTTGCCGATGCGGGCCAGGCCGAGGAACTGATTCGCTGGTTCACGAAGAGCAGGTGACATGTCCGCCGATGCGCCTTTCGGCCCGCCCGTCCCGGATGGAGGATCTCTATCGCGCGATCACTCAGCCGAGCTGGTGGAAGCCGACGGGAGGGAGGCCATCGTCGGCGGCGTTCAACTATCCGAAGTTCTCGGCGGATATGGCATCGCTGACAACGCCCCGCGCGACGCTTGATCGAGTCTGCCCCGGCGCGAACGGGCCGGGCGTCGTCGGGTTCGACTGCGGGATCGCGCGCCGGCTCGACTTCGACCCTCGGCGGGAATTGGATGAGGACCACCCCGACAACGCCGCACACGTCCACGTCTACTTCAGCAAGAATAACAGCCAACGCAAGAAGCGTGCGCAGAAACTTGCCCAGTCCTGTCTCGTCGTCTTGGTTCCGACGTTCGACTGACTTCCGTCCCGAACCCGGCAGGCTCTCGATTCGAACGGGGACCATGCGCGACGAATCTCGAGCCGCAACGTTCGGCCGGGATTGACGCGGGGTGGCCGCGTCGGGTTCAATCGGGATCGCACTTCGCAATGCTTCGCGATTTCGCGGGCCGCGCTCGTCGGCCGATTCGCTCGCCCACGCGAGTTCCACTTCACCTTCAGCAAGGTGATCCCTCATGTTCCGCGCTTCGTGCCTCATCGTCGCTCTGTTTCCCGCGGCCCTGTTCGCGATCGGGTGCGGAGGCCCCGCGGGCACGTACACCGACGCTCAAGGGAACACGGCCCGCGACCGAAGAGCCGCGCACGAAGTAAGCGGATTTGCGAGATCCCGCTTACTTCGTGCGCGGCTCTTTTCGTTCCGGCACCGCGTCACAGACCGTACAGCGGCGCGAACTTCGCGCGAAGCTGGCGGACGAGCGCCGCGTGCGTCGGCTTCTCGCCCGTCACGAGTTCCAACAGCCGCGCCGGCGGAAACTGCCGGCCGCGGCGGTGAATGTTCGCGCTCAGCCATTCCGTGAGCGGCCGAAACTCCCCCTCGGCGAATTGCACGTCCAGGTCGCCCAGTTCGCGCTCGGCGGCGTCGAACAATTGCGCGGCATACATGTTCCCCAGCGCGTAGGTGGGGAAGTAGCCGATCAATCCGGCGCTCCAGTGAATGTCCTGCAGGCAGCCTTGCACGTCGCTCGGCGGAGTCGGCCCGAGATACGCGGCGAACTTCTCGTTCCATGCGGCGGGGACGTCGGCGGGGGACAGGTCGCCGGAAATCAACGGTTGCTCGAGCTCGAAGCGGAGCATGATGTGCAAATTGTAGGTCACCTCGTCCGCCTCGACGCGGATGAACGTGGGCCGCACGTCGTTGATCGCCGCGTGAAAGTCTTCCAGCGGCACGTCCGAAAGCGCTTCCGGGAACGCCGCTTGCGCCCGCGGGTGGAAGTGCCGCCAGAAGGCGAAGCTTCGCCCCACGCGGTTTTCCCACATTCTCGATTGCGACTCGTGAACGCCGAGCGAGACCGATTCGCCCATCGGCGTGCCGAACTGCGCGGGGTCCAGCCCCTGGTCGTAGATGCCGTGCCCCGCCTCGTGCAGCACGCCGAAGAACGCGCCGGGAAAGTGGTGCTCGTCGTAGCGGGTGGTGAGCCGGCAGTCGCCGGGACCGATGCCGGAACAGAACGGATGGGCCGCCTCGTCGATGCGTCCGGAATCGAGGTCGAAGCCGATGGCGCGGGCCGCTTCGGTCGCGAACTTCCGCTGCGCGTCGATGGGATACCGCCGGGCGAGCAGCGAGACGTCGGGAACGCGGCCCGAATCGCGGATCTTGTTCACCAGCCGCACGAGTTCGTCGCGAAGCGACGCGAAGGCGCGGGCGACTTCCGCGGCGGTCGCGTCCGCTTCGTACTGGTCGAGGAGCGCGTCGTAGGGAACGCCGGTCTTCGAGCCGAGGGCTTGCGCCTCTTCCCGCTTGAGAGCCACGACCTGTTCGAGCCAGGGGAGGAACTGCTTGAAGTCGGCCTGCTTGCGGGCCTGCACCCACGCCTGCTGCGCGAGGCTGGTGACGCGCGACAGTTCTTCGACGAGGCGGCGGGAGAGCTTCGTCGCGCGGTCGTAGTCGCGTCGCAGCTCGCGGACATTCGCCGCCATCGGGCCGTCCGGCGCGTCGGAGAGTTGTTCCGCCTCGATTTTCGCGAGAAGTTCGCCGCGCTCCGGCGAGGTGGCCCATTCGTGAACGAGACCGGCGAGCAAGCTGGATTGCTCCGCGCGATGGGCCGCGCCGCCGGGGGGAAGGTACGTCTGCTCGTCCCAGCCGAGCAGACCGCCGCACGAAGCGAGCAGGGCGGTGCGGCGGGAATCGGCGAGCAGTCGATCATAGAGCGTCTGGGTGTCGGGCATGGCGGTTCGATTCGGGAGAGATGCGCGGGGCCGCATTATCGGTGCGCATGTCGCGAAACCGCAAGCGTGCGCGCGGCCGGGTGATTTGGCGAAACCGCGTCCGAATCAGCGGGAGCCGAACGGCGTTTCGCGCGGGGCGACCGAGGGATAGCGCCAGTAAACCTGCAAGCACAGCGAGGCGAGGCAGGTCGAGTAGACGCGGCCGCCATATGGGCCCCACGGGCCGATCGGATCCCAGCTTCCGGCATGCGGGCCTTGCGTTCGCTGCTCGGCGACGAGCACGTCCCGCAGGGCTTCGTTCCATTCCTTCCAGTAATCGCCCCCGTGCGACCGCATCGCGAGCGTGGCGTAGTACCAGTAGTAAAGGTTCCAGTTCGATCGGCGGGGCGGCTGGGCGCTCAAGTAGTCCAGCGCTTGAAGGCACTGCGGGTCGTTGCGCTGGATGCCGAGCATCTGCTTGCAGAACAGCGCTTCGGCGGTCATCGAGAGGGTGGGCCTAGTCCCGATGGTGACATCCTCGTTTACGCCGTAACCGGCGAGCCCCTTCTTGCTTCCGATGCTGCGATCGACGAGGAACCCGATCATCTTCCGCCGCGGTTCGTCCGGCATGGGAACGCCGAGCGCTTCGTACGCGCTCTTGAGGGCCATGAGTTGCCAGCCGAACATGCTCATGTCGCTGACCTGTCCCTTGTCGTACCGCCAGCCGCCGTCGTCGGGGTTCTGCTGATCCAAAATGTAAGCGACCGCCCGTTCGAGCGGCCGGCGAAGCCGCGTGTCGAACGTCTTGTCGCGCTGCATGGCGTAGGCTTCGGCGAGCGCGTAGGTCGCCATGCCGTGGCAGTACATTCGGGCATGGCGAGTCGCAAGGCCGCCGAGATAGCCGTTCGGCTCCTGCCGCGCGATCAGCCACCCGAGGCCGGCTTCGACGGTGCGCGAGTACTTTCCGTCGTCGTGGTTGTGCCCGTGGGCCAGGAACGTGAGGAGTGCGAGACCGGTGACGCCGGCATCCGCTTCGACGCCGGCGTATTCGCGGTCGCGGACATCGCCCGTGCCGAAGGTGCGGCCGACGACCGGCTGCTCGCCGCGGGGCGTGTCGTAGTCCCCGCGGATGCGGCCTCCGCCGTGATTGCTCGAATCCCAGCGGCCGTCCGGCTCCTGGTTTCTCGCCAGCCACACGAGACTTTGCTCGACGGCTTCCAGCGTTTCCTGGCTCGCGCCGCGCTCGAATGCGACTTCCGGCGTTTGCGACAGCTTCCGCAAGCCCAGCCGCCCCGGCACCCCCGCGTCGCGCGTGACGGCTCCGGCGCGGCTGGGAACCGTCTGGGCGGTCGGGGCCGGGCGAGTGTCGTCGACCGGTCCGATGCCGACCGCGCCGCGGGTCGTCGCGACGGTCACCGGCGAGCGCGAGCCGGAACTCGGACGGGTCCGTTCGACTCGCGGCGTCGCTTCGCCGGGAGACGTGCGGACGGTGCCGGTCCGCAACGATTGCGCGGCGGTCGCCGTTCCACTCGATTCAGGATTCCGCGACGCATCGCCGGACGACTCGACTCCGCCTCCGCTCTCGGCGAGCATTGGGACCGGCTCGGGAGCCGGCCCGACGCGCGCGCCGCGGACCGCGCCGGCGTTTCCCGCATCCGCCGCCCGCGGCGCATCGGGCGCGCGCACGTCCGAAGCCACGTTCGCGCCGGGCAATGCCGACACGCCCGGCGCGGCGATGGCGACTTCTCCCGGATCGCCCCGGCGAGGCTGCGGTTGCGCGCTCGGCCGTTCCGTGTCGCCCGGCAGCGTGACCCGCTGGCGCGACGGTCCGCGAGAAGCCGCCGCCTCCGCGCGGGATTCGGGCACGACCGCGTCCGGGACGACGGTCGCGGGCGGGTTCGAAGCGAGGAGCGGCGCCTCGGAAGGATCGGTCTCGCTGGGGGCGGCGGCCGGCGTCGGATCGGACGAATCGGGCAGGGGCGTGGGGTCGGCGACCGAGGCGAGCGTGCGCTCTTCGGGCGCGACATTGCGCTCGGGGGTCGCGACCGATTCGAGCGACAGCGGATCGACCCGCCGCCGTTCGACCGGAACGCTGTCCGCCGGAAGCACGCGCTCCCAGACCGGCCTCTCGGACGACGCCGCGGCGTGGAATGGTTCGGCGTCGGGAAACGCTTGCAGAATCTGCGTCTGCTCCTCGCCGCCTTGAAGGAGTTCCGCCAAGCTGACGTATTCGAGCCGCGACATCAGCACGATCAGCCCCGCGAAGCACGAAACATGCACCAGCAGCGAGAGCACGAACGCCTTGGAGGCGGCCCGGCGGTCTCCCCAACTGGTCGTCAGCATCGACAGCAGCAGCAGGGCCGAGCAGGCCAGCCCGGCCAGCAGCACGCCGAACAGCACGTCGTCGCGGGCCACCGCGCTCGTTCCCTCGACCTGGAGCAACAGGCCGTCCATGACGCGATTCATCGCGGCTCCCCGAGTTGCAGACGATAGGCCATGTTCACGTTCTTCAGCCCGGCCCGATTGCAGCTCGCCAGCACGTCCATCACGGCCTGATAAGGCGCCGAACCGTCACCGCGGATGACGACGGTCTGCTCGGCGTACCGCTGCCGGGCCGCCCGCAGGAGCAGATCGAGTTCCGGCCCGCCGAGCGTGCGGTCGTCGACCTGGATCGACCCGTCGCTGTGGATGTTCACGTAAATCGGATCGGGCAGACTGGTGAGCGGAGCGGGATCGGCGACGGTCGGCAACTGCACCCCGTACTGACGTTCCAATTCGGTGAACTTCGCCCCCACCATGAAGAAGATGATCAACAGGAAGACGATGTCGATCATCGGGGTGAGGTTGAGGTTCGGCTCCTCGATGGATTCGGTCCTGAGCGGCATCGACGGAAAACCCGGCTGAAAGAAACGTGATCCGTCCCAAGCGCTCCATCTTCCCTGATATCGGCCGAGACCGCAATTCCGATCCACCGGACATGAACTCGCGAGCCGCGATGGAAATCGAACGCCCGGCGCGATATGTATGAGCGATGACGCCGCTTCGCTTCGCGCAAATCGGAGGATCCGCCATGGCCGAACTCGTGCTGCTGCAGGAAGGCCAGTCCCAACCGTTCAGCCTCGGCGACGGGGAAACCGTCATCGGGCGGCATCCCGAGTGCGCCGTGCAGATCCCCTCGAACATGGTCTCCCGCAAGCACGCCCGCGTCGTCCGCGACGGCGACGGGTACTTCGTCGAGGACTTAGGCAGCGGGAACGGCACGTTCGTGAACGGGAACCGCATCGCCGAGCGGACGCCGCTCAAGCACGAGGACCGCATCAAGCTCGGGCCGGTGTTGCTGCGGTTCGAGGCGCCCGCGCCGGTTTCGGTCGATCACGGCCGCACGCGGCTCATCGACGTTCCCGACGACGAGGCCGAGTTCTTCGGCGACGACGAGGAACAGGTCGCGACCGTCACCGGCTCGGTCTCGACCTCCGGGGGGTTCGGGCTGCTCGACGTGCGGCCGGAAGCGAAGCTCAAGGCGGTGATCGACATCAGCCGCTCGCTCGCCGGAACCGTCGACACCGCGGCGATGCTCCCCCGCATTCTCGATACGCTGTTCTCGGTGTTCCCCTACGCCGATCGCGGAAGCATTCTGCTGAAGGATCCCGCGACCGGCCGGATGCGGCCCGCCTGCCAGAAGCACCGCCGCGACACCGAAGACGCCACCGTTCGCCTCAGCCGCACGATCCTCGCGCGGGTGCTCGAGGAGAAGACGGGGATTCTCTCGGCCGACGCGGCGAGCGATTCGCGCTTCCAGGCGAGCGCCTCGATTTCCGACCTCACCATCCGCTCGATGATGTGCGTGCCGATGCTCGGTCTCGACGGCGAGCCGTTGGGGGTCGTCAATCTCGACACGCAAAACGCCCTCAACCAGTTCCAGCCGGACGACCTCGAATTGCTGATGGCGGTCGCCGGGCAGGCGGCCCTGTCTTACGAAAGCGCCCGGCTGCTGAGCGCGTACGTCGAGAAGCAGAAGCAGGACAACGAACTGGAGATCGCCCGAGGGGTGCAGGAGGCGTTGCTTCCCGTCTCGCTGCCGCAGGTGCCGGGATACGAGTTCTTCGCTTCGTACGATTCGGCCCAGGCGGTGGGGGGCGACTATTACGATTGCTTCATGCTCGCCGACGGGCAGGTGTGCGTGTCGTTCGGCGACGTGGCGGGAAAGGGCGTCCCCGGGGCGCTCGTGATGTCCCGCATCGCCAGCGCCGTGCAAAGCACGATGGCCTTCGCCAACGACGTCGGCCGGGCGGTCGAGGCGATCAACGATCACATGTGCTCGCATTCGGTCGACGGCCGGTTCGTGACGTATTTGCTGGCCTTGATCGACCCGCGGACGAACGCCATGTCGCTGGTGAACGCCGGGCACATGTCGCCGATCATCCGCGGGGCCGACCGTTCGATCGACGAGTTCTCCGACGAGCACACCGGCGTGCCGATCGGCGTGATCGAGGGCTTCCCCTTCGAGACGATGAAGCGGACCATCGCGCCCGGAGAGACGCTCGTGCTGTATACGGACGGGGTGAGCGAGGCGATGAACCCGGCGTCGGAGTTGTATTCGATGGAGCGATTGCGGGATCTGATCTCAAGAGGCCCGGAAAGCCCCGCGGAGTTGGGCAAGGCGATCCTCGCCGACGTCCGCCGCCACGCCGCCGGCCGCGAGCAGAACGACGACATCACGATCATGACCTTCGGGAGGAAGCCGTAGTACGTCGACGAATTCGATCTTGTGGGTTCGTCGGAATCGAATTCGACGCGACGGGCTTCGTAGGGCGAACTTCAGTTCGCCGAGCGAAGCCCGCGCCGGGAGCTCGACAAGTCGCACCGATTCTCGCCGATCTTCACCGAAGTTGTTTTCGACGCCGCGGCTGCTCCTCTCTTCAACTTGCGGGATCCGGCCGCACGACCACCGTGTCTGCGATCGGGATCACCTCGTCGACGGGAAGGTCGGCGCGGTCGGCGTGGCGGCGGATGGCCTCTTCGCTGGCCGCCTCGTAGATGCAGACCGTTCCCACGCCGCCCCCCGCCTCGTCGAGGACGTAGCTGCGAATCCAGCGGATTTCGTCGGCCATCTCGCCGTCGCCTACCGCGCGCGACCGTTCGGCCGCCGCCTGCAAATCCGCGGGCGAACACGCCAACCGCTTCGGCGGAGGATCGCGTAGAGTTTCATGGATGGAATCCTGGTTCAGTAGTTCCAACTCTCCCGTCATTCGGGCGCTCGCGCGTGCGATCTACCCCGAAGGGGTTGCATTCCAAAGCCCAGGGTCGCTCGCCCAGCGAGCGCACCCTGGGATGGACGGAACGGTATCGCAGTGAAGCGGGTAAGGGAGAGGCCGGGGGCCTCTCCCTCCCCGTTGTCGCGATGGGGT
>JBBDNT010000146.1:0-25977 GCA_040877445.1 Planctomycetaceae bacterium | reverse complement strand
AGTCACGGCTCGACGTTCGGAAAATCGGCGTCGATCTGCGAAATCCGTGAATGCCAGACGCCGTCGCTTCGTCCGCCATCGCAGAAGGACGATCCACGGATTACGCGGAGTTTCGCAGATTTCATTGCGAATCCGTGGGCCGGAAATTTGCGCACGCTGCAAAAATCCGAAACGTTAGTAGCACAGGCGCCTGCCGCACTGGCGTCAGGAATTCGACATCGGCAGGCGATCGCGGCCACTCAGCGCACCCACGCCTGCTGCCGCGACGGGGCCGCCGGCCGCAGGCTGTCGAGGCTTCGTCCCGCGAGTTCGTCCGCCGCGGCGTACACGACTTCGGCGTCGATCGCGTCGAGCGACTCGCTCATTCCGGCGAGCAGCGACAGGTCGCACAATCGGCGGATGCGGCGGGGGATTCCGTCCGTTCGTTCGTGGATCGCCGCGAGCGCGTGCGAATCGAACGGCTGGCGTGCCGCGCCCGCGCGCGACAGCAGGTCGAGCACGAAGCGGGCGGTCTCCTCTTCATCCAAGGGGGACAATTCGATGCGCAGATCGCAGCGATCCACCAATGCCGGCGACAGTCGTCGCACGCCGTCGCTCCGCGCCGCGAGGACGGTCGAGAGTTGATCGACGCCGCGCGACTCGGCGAGCAGCCGCTCGATCGCCCGTTGTCCGCCGGTGTCGGCCCGGTCCAGGTCGTCGAACAGCAGCAGCACCGGCAGACGGGCGATGCGCAAGCCGTCGAGGTGATCGCCGATGTTCCGCCACAGCGCGTGTTCGGCGACGCCGTCGGCCGGTCCCAGCCCCAGGCCGGCGGCGAGTTCCCACGCGATCGAATAGCCGTCGCGTCCGGCGGCATCGAGTCGCAGCGCGTGTCGCCCGGCGGTCCCCCGGCGTCGGCGGAGGATGTCGAGCAGCAGCGACTTCCCCGTGCCCGCTGGGCCCGCGAGCAATCCGCACCGCGGCGGCTCTTCGGCGAGGTAGCACAGCCGCGCAAGGGCCTCCTCGTGGACTGCGCCTGCGTGGAACCAGAATTCCTCGTCCGGCCCGGCGAACGGCGATTCCGCCAGGCCCCAATATGCGGCGTACATGCGCGGCGTCCCTGCGCGAAACGATGCGAAGCCGGGCGCGCACCAGCCCCCGGCGGATCGGCCGTCCGGCCAGTGGTAATGATCGGCAGAATTGGTCTGGCCGCACGAACGTTTTCGTTGGGCATCGGAAATCCGCGATCGGCGGATGGTGGACAGCGGGGAACGGATGGTGGAGAGTGGACGGTTCGCGTACTACGGCGTCAAGCTTGAATTTGGCGGTTGGAGCCGTGGTAAGACGGATTGGCGGCTCTCACACGATCGAGCCTCGCTGGCGTGGCGGCCTCCGCATACCTTGCACATCACCAGGGCATTGCCAATCCGTCCTACGGTCGACGCACGATTTCGAATCTGAAGGCGTAGTACCCCGTTTTTCCCGATTCGCCGCTGGCGTTCCGATGCTTCGCTTCCACGTTCCGCCGCCGCTTCTCGACGGCGCCGTCTCGCTCGATGGCGCCGAGGCCCATCATCTCATCCATGTGCTTCGAAAAAAGCCGGGGGAGCGCGTGGCCTTGTTCGACGGCGCGGGAATCGAGGCGGCCGCCGAGATCGTCCGCGTCGATCGCCGATCGGTCGAACTGCGCGTGATCGACCGGCACGAAGCGCCGGTTCCCGCCGTGCCGCCGCTGTCGATCGCCGTCGCCCCACCGAAGGGAGACCGGTTGCGGTTTCTCGTCGAGAAACTGACGGAACTGGGAGTCGCCCGGCTGATTCTGCTGGAGACCGAGCGGGCGATCGTCGAGCCGCGCGACCGCAAGCTCGGGAAGCTCGGGCAAACGGTGATCGCGGCGTGCAAGCAGTGCGGCCGCAGCCGGCTGATGGAAATCGCCCCGCCGATGTCTTTCGACCAGCTCATCGCTTGCGGTTTCGCGAACGCAGTCGCAGTGATCGCGCACCCCACCGGCGAACCACTCGGCGAGGCGTTGTCGCTCGAACCGGCGGATCGCCCGTTGCTCGCGCTGGTCGGTCCCGAAGGGGGCTTCACCGACTCGGAGGTCGCGGCGGCGATCGCCGCCGGCGCGCGTCCGGTTTCCCTGGGCGAGACGATCCTCCGGATCGAAACCGCCGCGCTCGCGCTTGCCGCTTGCGCATTGCTGCGCCGAGGTTTCGCGAGTTGATCGAGGCGCGCGTGGAACGACGGCGATCGGGAACGCTGATCTTCGCGGATCTTCGCTCATGTTGACTGACGATGCTGCCGACGCGTCGTCCCGTGACGGCATCCTCTCTCATTGCGCTCCTTTGCGGTCTTCGCTTCGAGACCGGCCCCGAAAGCCCGCCAAGCGGAGAATTCGAGGTTGGATACCACCCCCCTCGGCGGCCGCTCGGCAACGAAAAACGCCCGGCCGTCGAAGGGCCGGGCGCTGAGAGACTCGAAATCGTCGCTTCCGCGTTGTCGCGGAGAGGCGTGGCTCAGTCGTCGTAATCGACCTCGATGTAGCGCTTCTTCACGCGGATCTCGACCTGATACTTGCCGTAGTCGTACTTGATCTTGTCGCCGCCCCTCGAGACCTTCACCTCCTCGCACGCGTACGGCGGCACGCAGATCTGCACCGGCACGCACCGCGCGCCGCAGCACGGGTCGGCGCACGGATCGGGAACCATCACGACCGTCTGCACGGCGCAAGGATGAACGTTCCGCAAATCCTCGTATCGCACGTTCTGGTACAGCGGCATCCCCTCGGAGGGATACGGTTCGACCGGACCGTAAGACCCGCTCGGGCCGTACGGCAGCGGCTGTCCGGGAACCGGCTGTCCCGGGTCGGCATATCCCGGCACCGCCGGAACCTGACCCGACGGGCCGATGTACATCGGCTCGGGAACGGGCTGCACCTGCGCGGTCTGAAGCCGGCCCGGCGCCGAAAGCACCGACCAGTCCGCAGCCGTTGCGGCCGTCGCCATGCTCAGCAGGGCGGCGACCGCGGTCCACATCGTCGTATTGCGCGTCATTCTCACGTTCTCCTTCTTCCTTCCGTGTTTCCGGGGGTCGATCTCCCGCGGCGGGGGGGAAGCGCGGGCCGACTGGTGAATGGTCCGATCGTTGCCGAATCGATCCGGCACCCGAATCATAGCTGATGAAACCGAGCCCAACAGCGGAAATCCGAGGCGGACCGGAATCGGCAAGTCCTCTCGGGCCGACTCTGCCACATAGAAATAATGGCGAAGCTGCGCCGACGCAAGGCGGATGCCCGGAAATTCGCCCAATCCGCGAAAATCGCGGAATCGGCAAACTCGACGCACACGCCCCAGTTCAACCCGTTTACGACTTTGACTTGGATGAAGCGGCTCGCCGGGTGTAGCGGAATTCGCAAGAATTCCGGCGAATCGAGGCTCGATGGTGCATCTCGGAATTCTTGCGAATTCCGCTACCGGTGAATGATTCGGGCTGTTCCCGCATCAACTCGCCCGGATCAACGCCTCCAGGTGGCACTCGACGCACTCCGCGAGGATCGGCACGTTGTACCCCCCCTCCAACAGGCTCACCACGCGGCCGCCGCAGTGCTCGTCGGCCACTTGCCGCACCAGCCGCGTCAGCGGCTCGAAGTCCTCCGTCTCGAGTCCCAGCGAACCGATCGGGTCGGCCGCGTGCGCGTCGAAGCCGGCGCTCGTCAGCACGAGTTGCGGTCGGCAGAGGCGCGCCACGTCGCTCAACAGCGACTCGAACCGGTCGAGGTACGTCTTCCGCGGAGTGCCGAACCTCACCGGCAGATTGAAGTTCGTTCCCAACCCGGCGCCCGTGCCGGTTTCGCTCGCGGCCCCCGTGCCCGGCCAGAACGGATAACGATGCGCGGATAAAAACCACACGTGCTCGTCGGCGTAGAACAAGTCCTGCGTGCCGTTGCCGTGATGCACGTCCCAATCGACGATGAGGATGCGTTCGAGCCGATGCTTCGCCCGGGCGTGCGCCGCCGCGAGCGCCGCGTTGTTGAACAGGCAGAAGCCCATCGCCCGCGCGGCGAGCGCATGATGGCCTGGCGGGCGGACAAGGCACGCCGCTTGCCGATGATCGCCGGCGATCACCTCATCGACCGCGTCGATCGCGGCCCCCGCGGCGAGCCGGGCGACGTCGTAGGACTTCCGGCTGACCACGGTGTCGACATCGGCATGTCCGCCGCCGCGCGCGGCGAACTCGCGCATTTCCGCGACGTACTCCGGTTCGTGGAGCAGGGCGAGTTGGTCGAGAGTGGCCGGTTGCCACTCCTTGCGGTCGAAGCGGGCGAGGACGTCGCCTCCCGCGAGGCGCTCGTACAGGAACCGCAGCCGCTCGGGCGATTCCGGGTGGTTCCCCGTGTGATGGTCGAGGAAGCGGGGATCGGCGTAAAGCAGCGGCATCGCGTTCAATCGTCGCGGTCGGCGCGGTCCTCGAGGGTGCGGCCGCCGGGCGTGTCGCTGGCTTCGTCGTCCAGCAATTCCTGCTGCGCGGCGAGCAGGGCGTCGTAGGCGTCGTCGTAAGAAGAGTAGGGACCGGCGTCGATGAGCACGCCGCCATGAAGCTCGGCGGCGGCTTCCGCGGTCGCGCCCTCGGCTTGTTCGACGATGGTCCACCCGTCGTCGGTCTCGATGATGCAGAAAGCGGGCATGTGAGGGACTCCAATCTCCGGTTGTCGACCTCCAACCGCGTCGCGGCACGCGGCACTCGCGAGAGTAGCCCCGCGGAGCGGGAAATGTCAACCAGCCGCGCGGCCGGTGAATCCGCGGACAGTGATGCAACTCCGCCGAACACTCGCGGAGCCGAACCGGGCGGAGGACGAGGCGAGATGATTTTCGTCCGTCGAGGTGGTTTTCGCTTGCGTATTCGCTTTCCTCAATGAATACTGTCGCACATGAACACCGATCCTGATCGCATGAACCATCAGCCTCCCTACCACCTCGTAATGGTTGTCTGCGACCAAATCGTCATGGATCCATCAACCAAGAAGCGGACCCTTTTTGGCATCTTCGACGAGATCGGCGCGACTGCTGTTCCGGCGATTCATCCTCGAATGTCAGTGTATGTGACGCTGACCGATGGGCGAGGCTCGACGCCATTCACGTTCAGGCTGGTCGATGTCGATGAAGAACGGGAGCCGATTTTCGAGGTTGAGGATTCGGTCGAATTTCGCGATCCCCTGCAAATTCGCCACCTGGAATTCCACTTCCAGAACGTCACCTTCCCGGCCTTCGGAGAATACCGCTTCCAACTCATCTTCGATGGAGATATGATTGAGAGGCGCATCATCGTCCGCGATATCGGAGAGACCCGCCAATGACGACCATCCAGCTCGAATCGCAGCCGCGAACGCTATCAGCCGCTTGTGGCCATCCCGGCACTTCGCGATCCCCCGTCACTCTGTTCACGGCGGAGATGGATTTTGAGCGGTACCGGCATCTGCTCTCGAAACGCCCGCTCAACCGACCCAAGAGAATGCGACCGCTGACGTCTCGATAGCTTCGCTTCGTGGATGTCGCAAAAAGAAAGCCCCACCGGACGTGGGGCTTTCTTTTTGCGCGCGTTCCGACCAGTTCACGAACGCCGGTCACCCAGTTATTTCAAAAGGCAATCATTACCAATCCCCGGGCCGGACGGGCCGGACGCGGGCAGGTCGAGATCGGAATCCGGTGTGGCGTGAAACGGCCGATTCTGCGAAACTGGATATGGTCCATTCGGCATCCCGACGTCCGGTCGCTGATGAACGCGGAGGCAATATCGCTATGCGCGCCGCACTTTCCCGCCATCGGCTTTCGCGATTCGCCCTGGCGTCGGCTTTGGCGCTGACGACCGCGGCGCTGGCGCCGGCTCGCGCGGATCAAGGCGCCGCCGGTCCGTCCACGAAGTCCGCCGAGGCGAGCGACTGGGTCGCCCGGCTCGATCATCCCGATTTCCAGACGCGCGTCGCCGCGACCGAAAAGCTGGTCGCCCTCGGCGGATCGGCGGTGGCGCCGCTCGCCGAAGCGGCACGGGAGGGCGCCCCCGAGTCCATCGTGCGGGCGATCGGGGCGCTCGAGGCGATCTATCTGGGGGACGATTTGGACGCCTCGTCGGCGGCCGAGGACGCTCTCGATCGGCTCGCGGCCGATCGTCGGCAGTTGGCGGGGAGCCGGGCGGGGGCCGTTCTGGTGGCGAACCAGGAAATCCGTCGCGAGCGGGCGATCGCGCAAATCAAGCGGCTGGGCGGAATCGTCGAGTTGCACACCGTTCCGGAGCGGGCGGGCGTCGTCACGTTTCCCGATGGGGAAAGGACGATTTCGCATATCGTGCTGGGACGCGCGTGGACGGGGGGAGACGAAGGGCTCAAATACCTGAAGCGGATCCCCGATCTGTCGGTCGTGTATTTGACGAAAGGAGGCGGGTTCGCTCCGCTTTCTCCGCAAGCCGAACTCGAACTGCAACGCGAAATGCCGCACGTCCGGCTGCAGGATCGCGGGCTGGCGTTCCTCGGAATTCAAGGCGAGCAGAACTTCCGCGGCGGCTGCCTGGTGAGCGGCGTGACTCCCGATGAGGCCGCGGACAAGGCGGGCATCCGCCCGGGCGACACGGTGCTCGAATTCGACGGCCGGCCGGTGGCGGACTTCCAATCGCTGATCGACCTCATCATGGAGAAGCAGCCGGGCGAGGAGGTTCCCGCGATCGTCCGCCGCGGCGGGCAGGAACTCGAGCTGACGGTCGAACTGGGCGCGTGGTCGTCGCGGAGGAGCGCCTCCCGAACGGTGGATGACCTGGAACCGGTCCCCGAGCAGAGCGAACCGGAAGATCCGCGGGACGAAGCGATCCCGTGACGTTCCCCGCGGCGCGAGAACAAGACGCCCATCGACGATCCCATGAACGCCGCCGCGAATGCGAACAGGCCTCGCGTGCTGAGCTTCGAGAGCCGCCGCGCCGCCGAGATGCGGACGCTCATCGAGAAGCACGGAGGGGATGCGCGGGTCGCCCCGTCGATGCGCGAGGTTCCGCTCGGCGAGAACGCCGCGGCGTTCGCTTTCGCCGACGAACTGTTCGCCGGGCGGATCGACGTCGTGGTCTTCATGACCGGCGTCGGCGCGCGGACGCTGCTCGACACGGTGGAGACCCGGCACGATCGCCGCGCGTTCCTCGACGCGCTCGGCCGGGCGGAGATCGTCGTGCGGGGGCCGAAGCCGACCGCCGTGCTCCGCGAGTGGGGCGTGCGGATCGATCACCGGGTTCCCGAGCCGAACACCTGGCGCGAACTGCTCGCCACGCTCGACGAGCACGTCGTCGTCGACGGCCGCATGTTCGCGGTGCAGGAGTACGGGCAACCCAACGAGGAACTGTATCGCGCCCTCGCGGAGCGCGGCGCGCGGGTGCTCCGCGTGCCGGTGTATCGCTGGGCGCTGCCGGAAGACGTCGAGCCGTTGCGGCAGGCGATCCGCGACACGCTCGCCGGCGTCGTCGAGATCATGCTGTTCACGAGCGCCGAGCAGGTGCGGAACGTGTTGCGGGTGGCGGAAGCGGAAGGCCAGCGCGACGCATGGATCGCCGCCGCGTCGAAATGCCGGATCGCCTCGATCGGCCCGACGTGCAGCGAAGCGATTCGCGAAGCGGGCTTGCCGGTGCACGTGGAGGCGTCGCCGCCGAAGATGGGGCATCTCGTGTCGCAGGCGCTGTCGTCCCGTTAGCTCGTGCCGGCGCGGATTCCTGGAAACCAAGGGAGCGGAACATGACGCATTCCAACGGTCGATGGACGCGCGCCCTGAACGTCGCCGAACTCGATGACGGCGGTTGCCGCGTCGTTCATCTCGCGGGACGCACGCTGGCGATCATCCGCGAGGGCGAGCGCGTTCACGCGGTCGACAACCGCTGTCCGCACATGGGCTTTCCTTTGGCGCAGGGGAGCGTTCACGACGGCATTCTCACCTGTCATTGGCATCACGCCCGGTTCGACCTATGCACCGGAGGCACCTTCGACCAGTGGGCCGACGACGTCGATGCGTTCCCAACGGAAATTCGCGACGGCGCGGTGTGGGTCGACCTCGCGCCGCACTCCGATGCAGCCGCGCATCGCCGCGAGCGGTTGCGGATCGGCCTCGAGCGGAACATTCCATTGGTCATCGCCAAGGCGGTGCTCGGGCTGACGGACGAAGCGGCCGATGGTCTGGAGCCGTTTCGCGCGGGGCTGGAGTTCGGCGTGCGGCATCGCCGGCGCGGCTGGGGGATGGGCCTGACGATCCACTCCTGTCTGCGGAATTTGTCGCCGCATCTCGACCCCGACGATCGGCCGCTCGCCCTGTTCCACGGACTGGCGGCGGTCGCGCGGGACTGCGACGGCGAACCGCCGCGGCACGCGCTTCCGCCTTTGCCCGGTCCCGTTCCCGAGTTCGCGACGCTCGCGCGGTGGTTCCGGCGATTCGTCGAAGTCCGCGACGCCGAAGGGGCCGAGCGATGCCTGATCTCGGCGATTCGCGGCCGAAGCGATCCGCGCCGCGTCGCCGAGATGCTGTTCGCCGCCGTCACCGATCATCGTTACATCGACATCGGCCACCCGCTGGACTTCACCAACAAGGCGCTCGACGCGCTCGACGCCGTCGGTTGGGAGCACGCGGAGAGCGTGCTCGCGAGCCTCGTCGCCGGATATGCGTCCGCGGAGCGGATGGAGGAATCGAACGCGTGGCGGCATCCCATCGACCTGGTGCGATTGCTCGAAGAGGCGTTCGCGGAACTTCCGGCGGCGATCGAATCCGGTCGCGGGCGGAGCGCTTCGCCGCGTGATCTCGATGCGCTCGGGCCGACGCTTCTGGAGGACGACCCGCGGGCGATCGTCGCGGCATTGAGCGATTCGTTGCGGGCCGGTCATCCGCCGGTCGAGGTGGCGGGGGCGGTGGCGCATGCGGCGGCGCTGCGGATCGCGCGGTTTCCGACGAGCAACGAGTTCGGCGACTGGGACACCGCGCTGCACACCTTCACGTTCGCGAACGCCGTCCAGCAGGGGTTGCGGCGCGTCGATTCGTGGGAGTTGGCGCGCGGCGTGTTCGATGCGGCGCTGAGCGTGTACCTCGATCGGTTCCTCAATGTCCCCGCGGTTCCGTTGCCGATGGATTCGACGAAGCGGGACGCCGCGAACGGGGAAGACCCGTTGAAGCGGGTCACTACGAACGTCGGGGAGTTGTCGGCGCTGCTGGACCGCCGGCATGAAGTGGACGCGGCCGCGATGCTCGTCGCGCGGCATTCGACGAGCGGGGGCGACTCCGGGCGGTTGCTCGCGTTGCTCGGCAAACTGCTGCTCCGCGAGGATCGGGACTTCCACACGATCCAGGCAGTGGAAGCGGCGATCACGCAGTTCGCGCAGCGCGCGTCGTCGCCTTCCGCGCCACACTTCCTGATCGCGGCGGTCCGCTATCTCGCCGCCCACGCGCCGACGATGCGCTCGCAGGGGCAGACGTGGCGCATCGCCACGCGGTTGCACCGCGGCGAAGACCTGTTCGACGAGCCTGGCGTGACGTAGGACGGACCGGCATTCCATCCGCCGAGCGCGATGCCTGAAGCGCCGCAGGATTTCGGTCAAGCGGACCGCGCGATCGTGTCGATGATGGGGATCATGCCGATTGGAGCGATCGCGATGTGGGCCGAGATGCCGCAGTACGAATTGCCGCTCGTCGTTCAGCAATGGGCGAACGACGTGCTGGTGTGGGTCGGCTTCGGCACGATCGTCGGGTTGCTGGCCAAGGCGATCATGCCCGGCCGCGACCCCGGCGGCCCGATCGCCACGCTGGCGATGGGCGTCGGCGGGACGATCATCGGCTGCGGCCTGTGGTCGTTCTTCCAGACGGGCAGCCGCGTGACGCCGATCAGCCCGATGGGGTTCGTCGTGGGGACGGCGGGGGCGTTCGTGATCTTGTGCTTCTACAAGATCCTCGGAGGCTACTGGTTCACCGAAGTGGGGACCGCGCGCCGCGCGGTCGGCCGCCCGCACATCGCCCGCCGCCGTCGCGACGTCGTCGTGGACGACCATTAGGATCCCGATCGAGAATGTGAGTCGGCGGTTGCGGAATTCGCAACAGGTCCGACGCACGCCCTCGGAATTCTCGCGAATTCCGCTACTCACGATCGTCCGGCGGATGCGCTTCCGGATCCGTTTCGCGCGGATCGAGCGGCTCGACGATCGCGTAGTTCCCCTGCATCCAGCGGTACAGGTCCACCTGCCGGCAGCGGACGCTGCAGAACGGGAACAACGGGGAATCGCCGCCGATCTCGGGCGGCAACTCGATCTCGCACACGGGACAGGTGAGGCGTCGGATCACGGGAGAGTCGAGGGTTGAGGGTCGAGGGTTGAGGCATCCTTCATTCTACGGAGCGCGGCGTGCGCGTAAACCCGCCGTGCGTTGGTTTGCCCCCGCTCCTCTTCGCACTGCAATCGTTGCATTTCCGTTCGTCGTGCCCGAATTTCATGAGACCACGGAATTCGCGGATGCCACGGATGGCGGCCGGCGATTCCGCGGAGTTCGTCGAATCCGTCTCTCTGATCTTCTCCGCGTCCTCGGCGCACTCCGCGGTTCCATCTTTCCGCGGCGAATGAATCGAACCGCGGAGGACGCCGAGAGCCCGGAGAGTTCGATCGGCCAAGTCGGATCCGGATTGCGGCTTCGCCGCGCGAATTCAGCGGCGATCAGCGAAGATCAGCGTTCCTCACATTCGCCTGGAGCATTCGTCCGCCGCGCGGGCCGCCGGATCGGGAACACTCATCTTCACTGATCTTCACCAACGACGCTTCCGACGCTCGTCTCGCGCCGGACTCCTCATTCTTCGCGTCGATCGTGGTCTTGGCTTCAGCGTCGAAAGGCGCTTCGTTTGCGGCCTTGCCGCGCTGTGGCCTTCCCGGCTCGTCATGCGCTATAATCGCGGCGCAACGGTGACGCGCGCGGAATGAAGGGAGCGGCGATGGTCGATGTGGTGGTCGTCGGCGGTGGCGTGATCGGGCTGACTATCGCCTGGGAACTCGCCCGCGCGGGGGTCTCCGTCCGCCTCCTCGAACAGGGCGCGTTCGGACGGGAAGCCTCGTGGGCCGGCGCCGGCATTCTGCCCCCCGGCAACCCCGCCCGCGCCCGCGCGCCGCTCGATCGCCTTCGCGCCGAAAGCGCCGCCCTCTGGCCGGAACTGACCGCTGCTCTCACGGAAGAAACCGGCATCGACAACGGCTACCGAGTCTGCGGCGGCATCATGCTCTCGCGCGGCGGCGACCTGGGCGAGCATCGGGCCGCTCTCTCCGCGTGCCGCGACGAAGACCTGCCGGTCGAAGTGCCGACCGCGGCGCAGCTCCGCGAGTTGGAGCCGGCGATCGCCCCCGCCGACGCGACCGCCGGCGACGAGGCGTATCTGCTCCCCACGGCCGCCCAGATCCGCAATCCCCGGCATCTGAAGGCGCTCGTCGCGGCGTGCGTCGCCCGCGGCATCGAGTTGCGTTCGGGCGAAACGGCGATCGGGTTCGATTCCGAAGGAGACCGCATCACGGCGATCCGCACCACGACCGATGCGCATCGGGCCGGACGGTTCTGCATCGCGAGCGGCGCGTGGTCGCGACGATTGCTGGCGGCGGCCGGAGTGGACCTTCCCATCGAGCCGGTCCGCGGTCAGATGGCGTTGTTGTCGCTGCCCCGCGCTCCGTTCCGCCGCGTGTTGCAGGCGGGAGAACGATATCTCGTCCCGCGGCCGGACGGGCGGGTGCTCGTCGGCTCGACGATGGAGCGGGCCGGTTTCGACAAGCGCACGACGGCGGCGGGAATCGCCGGACTGATCGAGTTCGCCGTCGGGCTGGTTCCCGCGCTCGGCGACGCGACGCTCGAACGGACGTGGGCCGGCCTGCGTCCCGGCTCGCCGGACCGCGCGCCGTTCCTGGGACGCGTTCCGAGTCACGCGAACCTGTTCGTGGCGGCGGGGCATTTTCGCGCGGGCTTGCAGATGTCGCCGGCGACCGCGGTGGTGATGCGGCAGGTTCTTCTCGATGAAGATCCGTTGATTCCGCTGGAGGCGTTCGGGTGCGCGCGGGCGAGTGCGGGTTGATGTTCGATCGAGAAACGGCGCGAAACCGCAAGCGTGCGGTGGAACAACCTCTGACCTCTGATTTCGGTTCCCCCATGCGTGCCGTGATCCAACGTGTCGCGCGGGCGGCGGTGACGGTCGATGGCGAGACCGTCGGCGCGATCGGCCGCGGGTTCCTGGTGCTGTTGGGCGTCGCGCGGGACGACACGCAGGACGACGCGATCTGGATGGCGGCGAAGATCGCCGGGCTGCGCGTCTTTCCGGACGACGCCGGGCTGATGAACCGGGCGCTCGCCGACGTCGGTGGGGAAATGCTCGTCGTCAGCCAGTTCACGCTCTTGGGAGACTGCCGGAAGGGACGGCGGCCGAGTTTCATCGACGCCGCCCCTCCCGAGAAAGGGGACGAACTCTACCGGGCATTCGTGGCGGAGGTGCGGGGGCGGGGCGTCCCGGTCGAGACCGGCCGGTTCCAGGCGCACATGGAAGTCGAACTGGTCAACGACGGCCCGGTGACGCTGATCGTCGAGAGTTGAGAGTTGGAATTACGCTTGCGGTTTCGCGCCGTTTCCTCGCCGACTCCTCCGCGCGCGATCGTTTCACGTGAAACGGCGGGGACTGCGGCGGGTTTGTCGCCGATCGCCCCTTTCGGATATCATCGATCCGACCACCGACCACGGATCGCGGACCAATGAGAATCGCCGTCGTGCAGATGGACGTCGCCTTGGGGGACGTCGAGCGGAACTTGGCGAAGATGCTCGGCCTGCTGGCGGAGAGCCGTCGCGGCGGGGCGGAACTCACCGTGTTTCCCGAATGCGCGCTCAGCGGGTACTGCTTCGAGAACGTGGAAGAAGCGCGGCCGCACGCCCAGCCTGTTCCCGGTCCGGCCGTCGAACGGTTCGCCGCCGCCTTTCGTGAAGCGGATGGGTTCGCGGTGTTCGGACTGTTGGAAGCGGAGGGGGGCGCCGACGGCCGCCTGTTCAACGCGGCGGCGCTCGTCGGTCCGCAGGGGTTGATCGCGGCGTACCGCAAGACGCACCTGCCGCGCCTCGGGGCGGACTGCTTCACCGCGAAAGGAAGCGGGCCGTTCGCGGTGCATGAGGTCGGCGGCGTGCGGGTGGGACTCAATATCTGTTACGACGCGGCCTTGCCGGAACCGGCGCGAGCGCTGGCGCTCGCCGGGGCGGATCTGATCGTGCTCCCCACGAACTGGCCGACCGGGGCCGACTGCATGCCCGAGCACGCCATCAACACGCGGGCGATGGAGAATGGGGTGTACTTCGCGGCGGCGGACCGCGTGGGGACGGAGCGGGGTTTCGACTTCATCGGCAAGAGCCGCATTTGCGGCCCGCGGGGCGAGACGCTCGCCGCCTCGACCGGGACCGAAGAGACGATCCTGTATGCCGAGATCGACCCGGCCCGGGCGCGGAACAAGGCGGTCGAGCGGGGCCCGGGCGTGGTCGCGCTGCATCGCCTGGCGGACCGTCGTCCGGAGTTGTACGGTCCTCTGCTCGATCCGGTTCGGGAGTAGTCCCTCGTCGGAATCCATCCGTGGCCGGCTTAGTAGGACGGAATTGTATTCCGTCCTACTACGGCGTCCATATTGAAGTTGTGGGTTGTCCGTAGTACGGCTTCAACCTTGATCTTGTGGGTCGACCGTAGGATGGATTGGCCATGACACGGTGAGGTCGCCAGGTGCGCGGAGGCCGACACGCCAGTGAGGCTTGATCGCATGGGTGCCGCCAATCCGTCTTACCACGGCTTCAACCGCCAAGTTCAAGCCTGAAGCGGTAGTAGGATGGATTGGCAATCCGGCGGTGAGATCTCAAACGCCGCCGGCGGTCGATCGTTCTGCCGACTCGCTTGCCGTTGGAAGGATTGCCAATCCGTCTTACATGCCGCCAACCTCCAAATTCAATCTGGATGACGTCCTACCCGCCCGTCGTCGATTCGGACGCGGGAGCAGGGGTGCCGTTTCATGTGGAACGTTCGCGGGCGACGGATTGCGGCGTGGCCGCCCGCGACCTTGGCGAATCCCCTCGAAGTTCCACGCCCTTCGCAAAGCCTCAGGGCGTGCCACCCGTCGGCAACGCCTTGCGCGGAGCCTCGGGACGTCCGCCCCGGTGAGTGGCCGTTCCGCGCGCGAGTTGCTATTCTGCACGCCGATTTCCCCCGGCCGGCGTCCCGCGGAACTTCGTGGGGGCCTCCGTGAACAGTGTCAGCGAATGGAAACCGTCCATGGCGCGTAAGACTCCCAGTCGTCAGGAACTGCGAAAACAGGTCGAGGCCGCCGAGTCCCGCGGCGAAGGGGCCACGAAGAAGAAGAAGGCGGCGACGAAGGCCAAGGGCCCCGCCGCGCCACGCAAACGCAAGAAGGACAAGGTCCAGCAGCGGAAGCGGATGATGTGGGTCGTGTACAACGCCTCGATGAAGGAGGAGGCCCGCTTTCCGTACGATCAGCGGGACGAGGCCGACAAGAAGGCCGAGGCGCTGCGCAAGAAGGCGGGCAAACTGTTCTTCGTGCAGCCGGTGAAGGAAAACATCACCGACGGACCCGCGGGAGACGCCGCCGAGAAGTCCTCCAAGTCGAAGAAGGCCGCCGCCAAGCCGGCCGCGAAGGTCAAGGCGGTCGAGGTCGCCGACGAGGAGCTGGAGGACGACGAAGACGCCGACGATGCCGAAGAGGACGAGGAAGAAGAAGAGGAGCCGGAAGAACCCGACGAGGAGTGACGCCCTCCCGGACGCCGGCGTCGTGAAGAGCGGAGCGCGTCGCACGCCGTCGCCCTCACCCGTTCGTCAGCGTCTCGTCGAGGTTCAGCAGCACGTTGCCGATCACCGTCCACGCGGCGAGTTCCGCGGTGTCGGGGGTCGCGGAGCCATAGCACCGGAGCAATCAGCGCAGAAAAAGCGAAACCAGTCGCTTTGTTCGCGGGGCGTCCTTCCGTAGGGCCGCGAGCCGCTTCGTCTCGGCGTAACCAGCTTCCGCGGTCGCCACTCCCTCCGGATCCCGCTTGCGCAGTGTTTCCAAGTGGGTTCTCGCCCTGACGACATGCTCGGGCAATGCGCCCGCGCCCGGGGGTGCGTCGGCGATGCATTTCACGAAATAGGCGATCACGGCCTTCTTCACGTCCATCGGCGCCGACTCATCGATATGCAATGCGATCAACCGCTCCTGAATGCTCCAATCCTTCCAACTCGAGAGCGTGTGGATTGCCGCGGCAGTCAACTGCGGGTGCTCCAGAAACAACCGCATCGACCGCCTGAGTCGCTCTTCCGTGATCTTCCCGTTGCCGTGGTCCCTCAGGCATCGGATCACGCGCATGGCCGGATAACTGTCGCGGAAAGGCACAGCATTCTGGCGACGAATCGTGCCATCCGGCAGGACGACATCGACGTATCGCGGCTTCACCTTGGCTTCTTCGATGAGCGCGAGGCCCTCTTCGCCGGACAACAGCAGGTAGCCGAGCGTCAGACCGAAATCCGCTGAACCCGGACTTCCGGGATCTCCGAATGTCCTTGCCTTCAGGAATTCCGCATCTTCGCTGCGCCCGCACGCAGCGAGGAGCGGTCCATAGATGCCACCGATGAAATCCCCGACATCGGCGCGCCGTTCATCCCGTTCGATCAATTCGCGGAGCCTTGCGCGCGGGAGGCTTCCGGAGATCGCGACCAAATCCGCCCAATCAGCGGAATACAATTCGACGAGGGCGTCGGCGTCGATCATCAGGTCATTCGATCCGACGAACGGCGCGAAGTGCTTCAATCGCTCGAGGCGCGGCATATCCAGCCCCGGAAGCTTCTCGATGTATTCGACTATTGTATTCGAGACTGCATGCCACATGGACCATTCGAGTCCGTCGCGGTCACGCTTTCCGACCAGCAAGTAGCGAATTCCATCGTCGCGCCCATCGGATTCCGATTCGCGAACGACAGTGTCGCGAAGCGGGAATTCGTCGATCCTGATCTGCTGGCCAACTATTGCGTGTTGATTGCCGCGCAAAATACGAACGACCTGAGATACACGCGGGCCAGCACCTCTGACCCGCGCAGCCACCACGGCGCAATCCGCTTCCAGCACGATCTGCGAGAACGTCGGATAGCGGTCGGGATCCGCCCCTTGGCCGACAGCGCTGGAAATCCAGAGCAGAATCGCCGCCGACCCAACTGATCGAGTTCGTCGCACGGAAAGGATTCCCGCAATAAAGGTCGTGAAGAAAGCGATGCCCGTAGCGCGACTCTCGATTCGAAATGAATCGCCGTCATTCCGAATGCGTCCGGTTATCCGCAATGCGATCATGGGCAAGCCTGACTGAAGTGGACGCCTTCATCCCCGCGTCAGCGTCTCGTCGAGGTTCAGCAGCACGTTGCCGATCACCGTCCACGCGGCGAGTTCGGGAAGGTCGGCCGTCTCGTCGTCCAACGGCAGGATGCCCGACGCCATTGTCTTCGCCGCCTCGGCATCCGCGCGGTAGTGCGCGAGCTGCTCGACGTAGGCGGCTTCCAGGCGATCGAGTTCGCGCGGCTCGGGCGGCCGGGCGACGCACGCGCGGAACGCGAACGTCAGCCGGTCGCGCACGTCGTCACCGCCTTCGCGGACGATCCTCCGCGCGAACGCCTGCGCCGCCTCGACGTAGACCGGATCGTTCAACGTGACGAGCGCCTGCAGGGGCGTGTTCGTTCGCGATCGGCGGACCGTGCATACCTCGCGCGTCGGCGCGTCGAAGGCGATCATCGACGGATACGGAATCGTCCGCCGCAGCAGCGTGTAGATCCCCCGCCGGTAGCGATCCTCGCCGGCGCTCGTTTCCCACTTGCGATAGCGATTGTCGAACGCGGCCATCCACAGCCCTTCCGGCTGCGGCGGTTTGACGCTGGGACCGAGCCGCTTCCGCGACAACAATCCCGAGACCGCGAGCGCCTGATCGCGGACCATCTCCGCTTCCAGCCGCAACCGCGGGCCGCGGGCGAGCAAGCGGTTGCGCAGATCGCGGTCGGCGGCTGTGAAAGCGTCCGAAGCCACCGGGGGACTGACGCCCCCCGCTCGCCGGGCGGACGACTGCCGGTAGGTGTTCGACGTGACGATCAGCCGGTGGAGCGCCTTCGTGTCCCAGCCGGTGCGGACGAACTCGGCGGCGAGCCAGTCGAGCAGTTCCGGATGCGAGGGCGGTTCCCCCTGCGTGCCGAAGTCCTCGCCAGTCTCCACGATTCCCACGCCGAAGTACTGGTCCCAGATCCGATTGACCATCACCCGCGCTGTGAGCGGATTGTCGGGATCGACGAGCCAGCGGGCGAGGCCGAGCCGGTTCCGCGGCGCATCTTCCGGGAAGGCATGAAATGCCTCGGGCGTTCCCGGCGAGACCGCTTCGCCCGGCGCGAGGAAGCTGCCGCGAATCATCACGTGCGTCTTGCGGCGCTTGTCTCCTTCCAGCTCGACCATGATCGGCGTGGTGGGGATGCGGAGGGCCGCGAGTTCGTCCCGCCGGGCGTTCCACTCGTCGAAGCGTTCTTTCGCCTCGTCGTCGAGCTTCGCCGCGAGCGCGTCGAACTGCTCCTGCTGCTCCTTCGCTCGCTTGTCCGTCGCGATGCGGGCGAGCGACGCGAGCCGCTTCCATTCGTCGTCTTCGAAGTGTGCGGCGAGCTCGTTTGCGAGCCTCGCGATCTCGCCGTCGAGCCGTTCCCGCTCGCGCGTCTGCTCGGGCGTGGGAGAAGGAATCGTGGGGGCTTCGTCCTCGCGGTCGGCGTCGGCCGTGTTGTTGAAGAACGCGAAGAAACGATAGTACTCGCGCTGCGTGACGGGGTCGTACTTGTGCGTGTGGCATTGGGCGCACGCCATCGTGGTTCCCATCCAGACTTCCATCGTGGTGTTGACGCGATCGACCACCGCCGCCACGCGGAACTCCTCGTCATCGGTCCCTCCTTCGATGTTGGTCATCGTGTTGCGGTGGAACGCGGTGGCGATCTTCTGGTCGAGAGTGGAGTTCGGCAACAGGTCGCCCGCGATCTGCTCGATCGTGAATTCGTCGAAGGGCTTGTTCGCGTCGAGCGCCTCGATCACCCAGTCGCGATATCGCCAGATCTCGCGGAGATAGTCGGTCCCGTAGCCGCACGAATCCGCATACCGCGCCAGATCGAGCCACAGACGCGCCCACCGCTCGCCGTAGGCGGGCGATGCGAGCAGGCGATCGACGACCCGCTCGTAGGCGTCGGCTCGATCGTCGTTCACGAAGGCGTCGACCTCGGCGATGGTCGGCGGCAAGCCGGTGAGGTCGAGCGTGACGCGGCGGATGAGTCGATGCCGGTCCGCCTCCGGGGCCGGCTCGAGTCCTTCCGCTTCGAGTTGCGCGAGCACGAAGCGGTCGATCGGGTTCCGCACGCGTTCCTCGCGCTTCACGCGCGGCGGCTCCGGGCGAACCGGTTTCGCGTAGGCCCAGTGCGTGGGCCGCGAGGTTGCCTCGCCCGCCAGTTCGTCCGGCCATTCCGCCCCCGCGCGCACCCAGCGGACGAGCACGTCGATCTGCTCCGGCGAAAGCGGATCCCCTTCCGGCGGCATGACCAGACCCGGTTCTTCGCGGATGCGGCGGATCAATTCGCTGTCGTCCGGTTTGCCGGCGACGATCGCCTTCTCGCCGGAGTCGCCGCCCCGGAACGCCCGGTCGCGCGAATCGAACCGCAGTCCCGATTCCTGCAGGTTCGGGCCGTGGCAGGCGTGGCAGCGGGCGGCGAGGATCGGCCGCACGTCGCGGGCGAAATCGACCGCTCGCGGCGACTCGTTCGGCGCTTCCGTCGTGGAGCGTTCCTGGTTCGCGAGGGGCTCTTTCGCGATCGACGGCGCGGAGACGATGACGACGACGACCGCCAGGATGCCGCCGCAGGCGAGCGCGGCCGACAGATGTGATCGCGAGAAGTGCCGCCGCTTTCGTTCGACTGCCGATGGACTGCCGGGCATGACGATTGGTTCCGCACACGAAATTCCCGCCGAGGCGCCTGCGGTTCATTGTGCTGCGGGGCACGGCCGATTGCAAACCAATCCCCTCGCGGACAGCGACTTGATTGCGCGCTCCACGTCCCGCCCGGCAGGCGGGACGTACCGATACGTCCATTCTGCCGGAATGGACGTCGTGAGCGGGAGGGCGGCGTCTGAAAGCGGACGTTCAACCGTGACTATTCGGCATCCGCAGGCGACCGTGCGCCACGGTTCAACCGCTCGCTGATGGGCGCGCCTCCGCGCGCTCCACGTCCCGCCCGGCAGGCGGGACGTACCGGTACGTCCATTCTGCCGGAATGGACGTCGTGAGCGGGATGGCGGCGTCTGAAAGAGGACGTTCAACCGTGACTATTCGGCATCCGCAGGCGACCGTGCGCCACGGTTCAACCGCTCGCTGATGGGCGCGCCTCCGCGCGCTCCACGTCCCGCCCGGCAGGCGGGACGTACCGGTACGTCCATTCTGCCGGAATGGACGTCGTGAGCGGGATGGCGGCGTCTGAAAGAGGACGTTCAACCGTGACTATTCGGCATCCGCAGGCGACCGTGCGCCACGGTTCAACCGCTCGCTGATGGGCGCGCCTCCGCGCGCTCCACGTCCCGCCCGCAGGCGGGACGTACTGGTACGTCCATTCTGCCGGAATGGACGTGGGAAGCGGGTTCGCGGCCTCCGCAATCGCGACTGTCTGCCGTGACCACACGGTCTCGATCCGCGACCG
Source organism: Planctomycetaceae bacterium (assembly GCA_040877445.1). Taxonomy (GTDB): domain Bacteria; phylum Planctomycetota; class Planctomycetia; order Planctomycetales; family Planctomycetaceae; genus JBBDNT01. The sequence goes on along the minus strand of JBBDNT010000146.1, from coordinate 6,228 downwards.
TGCGCCACGATTCGACCGCACGCTGACAGCGGCCTCACCGCGCGCTCGACGTCCCGCCCGGCAGGCGGGACGTACTTGGCGGCAGGGGGACCGGGGTCTCGAACTCCTCGAACAATCCGCCCTCGCCGTCGAAGAAGGAATCGTCGGGCCGCGCCGCCGGCGCCGGAGGAATCGGCGACGACGAATCGGGGGGCATGAGCCGCGGCGCCGAACGGGTGGCGGGGGGCGATCCCTCGAAGTCGCCTTCGGGCCAGTGCTCGTCCGAGGGCGCCGGACTCGGCTGCACGACGACCACCGTCTCCGCCGGCCACACGGGCCCCGGCCCCTCGCCGTACATCCAGCGGTAGGTCTCGACCCGGACCGGCGACGGCGGCCGATGCGACCGTGTTTCGCAATACACCGCGGGCGCCGCGAGCGTGTTCCAGTCGGCCCAGAAGCGGAACACCGCGAAGTCGCGCCGCGCCGCGCAGCCCGTGCCGCACAGCAGGCACGACAGCGCGATGATCATCACTCGGCGGCGAGGCATGGCGACGGTCGCGATGAACGAGATCGGGCGAGCGGCGACGGAGAAGCTCCGGCGCGCGTCGATGGCGCGCGGCTCCCGTCGATCCATCGACCGCCCGCGCGCGTTCGGCACTGAACTTTCGGAGCGACCGGCAGATTCGACACGACCGTCAAAGTCGCCCCATCGAAGATGCGGACACAGGCGCGGCGGGGTGGCTGGGGTCGGAGCGCAGCGCAGCCCCCAGCGATTCGGTGCCGCGGCCGCCCATCGCTGGGGGCAATCCGCCGAGCCACGTCGCCGGACATGGAGCCACCTCGCGGCGGATCGACCCCAGCCACCCCGCCGGATCTGCGAACCGGAACGGATGCCAAGAATGACGCGGGATCGCCCGGCGCGAAACCGCAAGCGGGAAGTGGCGGGCGGGCCAGCCGGATAAACGACGAACCCCCGCCGGACACTGGGTGCGGAGGGGGTTCGATGACGATCGGGATGGCGTCGCGCGCGGCGGCCGCTGGTCAGGCCGGGTTGGGGCAGTCGCTGCCGGTCTCGGCGAGCGACTCCTTCTTCTCGGTGATGACCGGGCACTGCGTGGCGAGTTCGGCGTTCAAGGCCGTGTAGTCTTTCCACTCCTCGGGAAGGTTGTCTTCGTGGAAGATGGCTTCGACCGGGCACTCGGGGACGCACGCCTCGCAGTCAATGCACTCATCCGGGTGGATGTAGAGCATCGACTCCCCTTCATAGAAACACTCGACGGGGCAGACGACGACGCAATCGGTGTATTTGCAGTTGAAGCACGGTTCGGCGACGACGTGGGTCATTCTGCTGACTTCTCCCTTGGCTGATTCGCGGCGGACGGATGCGGGTCGGGCGAACGGCCCCGCGGCGCTTCGCCCGTCCACCGCAAACGGCGGCGGTTCCATGACTTCGGACGGCCAACTGGCGGGCGATCTTATCCCTGCCGCGCGGGAGTGTCAAGCCACGCCGGAGCGCTTCGAATCCGCCTGATGGGTTCACGAATCGGCGACCCGTTTCGATCGAAACCGCGGATGGGTGGCGGGGGCGCTCCGCAACGCGGAAGCCCCCGTGGCGCGCGCCGGAGGCTTTCGCTTCGCGAAGCGCCCCCGCCACCCGACTCTTGCCACACGCCAGTGAAAATTGCCACACCCCGACCCCGCCGACGGCTCACGAATCGGCGACCCGTTTCGATCGAAACCGCGGCTCTTCCCCGCGCAGCAGCCGGGCGATGTTCGCGCGGTGGCGAAGGACGATCAACGCCGGGACGAGCAGGCTGAACGCGGCGCGGCTCCAGGTGGGCTCGGCGAATGGGTCTGGCGTCAGCAGCCACAGTTCCGTCGCCGCGAAGACGAGGGCCGCCAGCATCGAGGCGAGCGACATGAAACGGAACGCCAGCAGCACGGCGGCGAACGTGAGGAACGCCGCCAAAGTCGCCCACGGCGCGAGCACCAGAATCACGCCGAGCGCCGTCGCGACCCCCTTTCCGCCTCGGAACCCGAGCCAGCAGGGAAACATGTGCCCCACGACCGTCGCGATCCCGCACGCGACCTGCACGTGGATGAAAGCGGGGTGCGATTCGGAAAAGATCAGCCGCGGAAGGAACGCGACCGGCAGCAGCCCCTTCAGCGCGTCGAGCGCGAGGACGACGAGGCCCCACCGCATGCCGAACACGCGGGCCACGTTCGTCGCCCCGATGTTTCCGCTGCCGTCCTTCCGGATGTCGCGGCCGAACACGAGCTTGCCGAGCAACAACCCGAACGGCAACGAGCCGGCAAGATAGGCGAGAAGGATGCAGGTGATGGTGATCGCGGGGATCGACATGGCTCTCCGTTCGAAATCGCCGCGAAACCGCAAGCGTCGGGTCACGGCGCACTGGTCGTTCGCCAGGTCGCGGCCGCTTTCTCGAACCGGGCGAGATCGGCGTCGGAATAACACGCGCGGGCCACCGCGCGCAGCAGGTTTTCGCGCGGCTCGGAGGCGTACTTGAAGTAGGGAATCCGCAGGCCGTGTTCAAGAAAGTGCCGATCGAGCCGGGCCGCCTCGAACTCGTCCGCGAGCACCATCGCCACGATCGGCGTGCGATCGCAGACGGTGTCGATGCCCGCCTCGGCGAGCGTGCGCCGCATCCGCCGGGCGTTCGCGTTCAAGCGTTCGAGCAGTTGCGGCTCCTCGCGGACGATCCGCAAACCTTCGCGACACGCCGCCGCGATCGGGATCGGCGGGACCGAACTTCCCGAAGCGGTCGGATTGCGGCGGAAGTTTTCCACCAGTTCGGCGCGTCCGACGAGAAAACCGCCGTTGACGCCGAGCGACTTGCTCATGCTCCCCATCAGCGTGGTTCGCTCGTCGAGTTCGATGCCGCAGGCCTCCATCGCCCCGCGTCCCGTTTCCCCCATGCCGAACACGCCGTGGGCGTCGTCGATGAGGAACTCGGCTTCGTGCTCGCGGGCGATTCGTTGCAGGGCCGCGAGGTCGGCCAGTTCGCCGCTGATGCCGAACACGCTGTCGCTGGCGACGATCGCGCGGTCCCCCTCGTAATCGGCGAGTTGCCGGCGGAGGTCGTCGGAGTCGAGATGGTGGAACGTGCGGATCTCCATTCCGGCGGCCCGCATCCCGAGGAACAGGTTCGAGTGCGAGTTGGCGTCGCAGAAGACGGTGCGGGGGCGATCGGCGAGCGTGGTGAAGTAGACGAGTCCGCCGAAGTACGCCGCGCCCAGAATGCACGCCGCCTCCGCCCGGAAGAACTCGGCCAGTTCGCCTTCGAGCCGTTCGTGATGCTCGGTCCACCCCAGTCCCCAGCGCGAGCTGGTGGCGCTGATGCGGTCCTCGCGAGCGGCGCGGCACAGCGCGTCCGCGAGCCGCGGGTCGCGGGCGAGGCCGAGATAGTCGTTGCCGGCGAAGTCGGTCATGGCGAATTCGCGAAGAGGTTCCGGTTTCTCATTTTCCTGTCCCTCGTGTTTCTGTCCGATGAGTCCATCGCGATGGGAGCGTCACTTCAACACCACCTCCCGCAGATACTCCACCGCTTCGCCCGCCCAGGCCGCGTCTCCGACCGCGGCCAACGTCGCCAATCCGCAACCGACCACCAGCAACACCGCCACGATCACCTTGCCCACGTCCTGCCCCTTCAGCGTCCCCAACTGGTCCGGGTCGCCGGAAAGATACGCCGAGGCCGCGAAGAATTCCTCCCCGATGAGCGTGTAGTCGCACGCCGCCACGAAGAACGGCAACTGCGACGGCTCCGCCGTCCCCGCCACCTGGATCGCGCCGATGGAATTGCCCGTCTCGGCGAGGATCAGCGATTCGGCGTAAAACGCCCCCATGTAGAAGCACGCCGCCGGCTTCTCTCGGACCATCCACCCCGAGAGATACGCCACGTAGCCGAACTGCTCGTCGGTGACGTAATAGACGTCGTCTTCGTTGTAGGCGTCGGGGCGGCCGGCGGCGAGAAAGGCGGACTGCACCGTCTCGCGGCCGGCGGTCATCACCAGCGAACGGGCGGTGGGGACTTCGATTCGCGAGCCGTACTCGGCGGTGACCTCGGCCACGCGCGACAGCACCGTCAGCCCGGCGATCGTCTGGATCTCGTTCATGTCCTGAATCCCGGGGACGAACAGGCACGCGCGACCCGTCTCCGTCGCCCGGCCGACCGCTTCCTCAACGACTTCGAGTCCGGCGATGCGGCGGATTCGCAAGGGCAGCCCGTGCCGCGCCGCGAAGATGCAACCCACGATCGCGCCGCACACGACGACGAGAATCACCGCCGACCAGAACCGCAAGCCGTCGAACCATGCCCGGCGGGCGAAGGCCGGTTGCGCGGTTTGCACGAAGGCCGATTCCGTCCCTCCCGGCCGGCGGGCGGCGACGCGGAACCAGTACGGCTCGTTGCGTTCGCTCTTTTCGGCGACGAATTCGATGCGCCCGCGCGCGTGGTCCTTCTCGTCCGACTCGACGAAGCCGATTTCCTCGTACAAGCCGGCCGGCTCCCCCGCGCGGCGGATGATGTACTGCAACGGGGCATCGGGCGCGTCGTCGGGCGACAGGCCGATGCGAACGTCGATCCGCGTGCCGTCGTCCCACGGATGGTTCTCCGCCGCCACGCGCGCCGGCGGCGCGGGCGCGGCTGGCTGTGCTACCGCGGCGGTGATGGAAAAAAACAGAAGGATCGACGCAAAGACGCAAAGACGCAAAGGAGCGCAACGAGAAGACGGAAGAAAGAAGTAGAAAGAAGGAAGATTGCCCGCGCGGTTCGGCCGAGGAGAAGCGACCTGTCCGGTCGTCCATGCGATCATCGATCGAATGCCATCCATCGCACGATCCCTCTCGTCAGCGTTCTTCGTTCTTCCTTCTTCGTTCTTCCTTCTTCCTCACTCCTCGATCAATTCCACGTTCGCCCGCGGCACCGTGAGGCGGCGCGAGTCGACTTCGACTTCCAGCACGCGGGCCTTCGATTCCGAGGCGAGCGTTCGCAGGTCGGAAGGAAGTGCCGCGACTTTCCCGATCAATCCGAAGTGCGGATCGCGAATGATCCGCACCAGCCGCCCGACGTCGAGCCCCCCTTCCACGCCGTGCGACTCGTCCACGTCTCCCGCCGTCCGTTCGTCTTCCGTCAAGCCGATGACCACTTCCGGCCGCATCACTCCCGCGCGAATCTGCGTGGTGCCGTTGACCGACGCGGCGTCCCCCTCATGCGCGGCGAACAGGTCGAACGTCTTCTGCGCCATGGCGATTTCGCCGAAGCCTTCGGTGACGATCACGCTGACGCCGATTCGTTCCGAGCCGGTGACCGCCACGCCGAGATCGTACCCGAGAATGTCCCGCAAGTCCTGGTCGTCCATGCCTCCGGAGACGATCGCCGCCGCGCCGACCTCGATCGCCCGGCGCACGGCGTCGCCGGTCATCCGCGCGCCGCCGACGATCACCGCGCCCCGCATGTTCGGCTGGATGAGATCGGGGCCGAGTTCTTCGTCGTGCGCGGCGCAGGCCATGCGGACCGGCCCGTAGGCTTCCCCCCCGATGCCGAAGATGCCCTGCACGTAGGCGACCTCGGCCTCGACGACGCACCCCTGCCCTTCGACGATCTCGACCACTTCCCCCGCGAGATAGGCGAGCACCCGCACCGGCGTCGGTTCTCCCCGGACGAGCACCTGCCCAGTGACGCCGGAGATCGTTTCGATCGTCCCGGCGACCCGGGCGGCGTACTCGCTCTTGAACATGCCGAAGATGCCCTTCGTCCGCGCCAGCACGTCGCCGACTTCGATGCGGTCCCCCTGCTCCTTCAACATGCAGCCCGGCACGTCGGCCGGCGCGGCGGAAAGCTGGTTCGCCAGGTTGATCGGCAGCACGTCGCCGGGCATGAAGGTCTCGGCGACGACGTCGCGCGGTTCGACGCGATCACCCACCTTCACGCGCACGTTCCCGGCGATCGGCAGAAGCCGTTTCGCGCGATGCCGCGTCCGGCGACGAACTTTCAGGCCGGGAGTGTAGGCGTGGGCCATGGGGAGGGTCGAGAGTCGAGGGCGATCGGAGCGAGCCTCCCGCGTCAGCGGGGGGAGGAGGGAGGAGAGTCGAGAGTCGAGGGTCGATCAAGCCCGCCTCCGGCGCGGGGCGGGGTATTCGCATGGCGGGCCATTCTATCAACCGACGTCCGCCGATCGTACAACGAGCGGGAGATTTCGCCCACGATTTCCCGATTCGCCCCAGTGAGG
>JBBDNT010000145.1:0-26199 GCA_040877445.1 Planctomycetaceae bacterium | reverse complement strand
GCTGCGCGGTTCGATCTTTCCGTCTCACTCATGCGTTTGGTTGCGGCCTCGCCACGCCGGGGCCTGTGCGCGGTCGAGAATTCGCGCAGAAAACACGGAAGTGAAACGATTGCACTGCGAAGGTGACCGCGGCCTTGCCCGGAATCGTGGCCCGACAAGATTCGGCATCGACACATGCTTTCTTCGAGTCTTCGTGATTCAATGGTTTCCTCCGAGTCCTCTTCTTGTTCTTGACAATGAAGAATTCGCGCACGTTGGCGCAAGCTCCGAGTCTTCGCAGTCTGAAATTCCATGCGAACCATGAAGTCCGGAAGGTGAACACCCCGGCATGCGCCTTTACTCCCGATATATCTTCCCCTGGCTCTGCGACCTCGTCCTCGATCGCCCGCGCGTCGCGGAGCATCGCCGGACGCTCCTCGCGAACGTGGGGGGCGACGTCCTCGAAGTCGGCTTCGGCACCGGCTTGAACCTGCCGCACTACCCGCCCCAGGTCCGGCGAATCATGGCCGTGGACCCGAACGAGCGAATGCTCCGCAAGGCTCGAAAGCGGATCGAGCGCAGCGGCATCGAAGTCGACCAGCGGCGATCCTTCGGCGAGCAGAAGTCGTTCGACGATGGCGCGTTCGACTGCGTCATCAGCACGTTCACGCTGTGCAGCGTCGATGATCCGCGGCGCGTGATCCGGGAAATCCACCGCGTTCTCAAGCCCGGCGGCCGGTTCCTGCTTCTCGAGCACGGTCTCAGCCCGGACCCGAACGTGCGGAAGTGGCAGCGGCGGCTGAATCCGCTCGAACGGCTGCTGGGAGACGGCTGCCGGCTCGACCGGGACATGCGGGCGATCGTCGCGAGCCAGCCGTTCGAAAAAATCGAGATCGAGAACTTCCACCTGGAAAGGACGCCGCCGACGCACGGTTATCTGTTTCGCGGCGTGGCGACGAAGTCACGGTGATCGCGGATGCTACGGCGACGCGCCGAACTCCGCGTCCGGCTCGTCGCGGCCGACGATCGCCTCGGCCGGATCCCACTCGATGTGCGCGTCGCTGCCGCCTTCCGGCAATTCCTCGAACGGAATGCCGTGCTCGGCGAACAGGTCGGCGATGCCGGCGAGCGGGTCGGCGTGATACTCCGGCGGAAAGATCCGCGACAGGACGTCGCGGTGCCGACGGACGAGCGTCAGGTTTTCCGGCGGAACCTGCCGCAGGCGCTCCGCCCGGTCGATGCGGGCGATCCACATCGCCTGCCGGAGGACGAAGTGGCGGACCTCGGGCGGAAGCGAATGGAACGGGCGCGGGTCCGCGCGCAACTCGTCGACGACGATCCGCCCTTCCAGGATCACGTCGTCGAGATCGGTCCGCGGCGGAAGCCGCTCGCGGCCGAGCGCCGCCGCCAACGCCGAGGCGATTCCGGCGAATTGCGCGGGAGTCATCTCTTCGCGGCGGAGGGCGCGGTGCAGCGGGCGGTCGTCGGCCAGTTGCCGGGCCTGCCAATCGACGCTCCACCGCTGATCGATCGCGTGGAATTCCTCGATCACCAGGTCCGCCACCGGAAGCGTGCGGGACTCGTCCCAGGCGGGGGGCGGTGCGAACGGAAACGGCATCGCCGGCAACGTCCGCTCCGGCAGCGAACGGATGATTCGCAGGAACGTCGCCAGTTCCGCCTCGGTGATCTTCTCGTCGATCTCCTTCGCCTCGACGTAACGCAGCGGCTCGTCGAGGCAGCCGCCGAGCGCCGCCGTCAGCGCGCAGACGGAGAACACGCCGAGCGCGCGGCGGACCGGGCGGCGGCGCCGCGGGACGAAGTTCAGTGGAGGGCGGGCCATCTCGACAGCCGGGCTTTCTGGATTGCGAGGGCGACATGGATCGCGCCTGGACGCGGCCGAACACGATCCGGATCGAAGCGCGCCGCCTGGCGGCGTGGGCGCGCACCGCGAGCCGCACCTGTGTTATCGGCACTCGAGCCCGCCGGTCCGGAACGTTCTTCACGGACGAGGCCGGTGGGCGGACGGATTGGTTTCTTTTCGGCTTGCCATTCGTCGCGTTCCGCGAGATACTTCTTCACCGTCCCTACGATTTTCATGCTAGCCGGAGTGGCGGAATCGGCCGAGGCGCCGGATTCGAAATTGCGTCGACATCGCACATCAAAACGCATAAAACCTCTGTAATTTCCCTTGCGAAGTGCGTCTGAGGCGTGGTCGTTCGAACCGTTTCGCACCGGGTTGGAATTCGGCATCCGCCATCGACGGAGCGGCTGGGGGATGGGACTGACGATCCACTCCTGCCTGCGGAACCTGCTGCCGTATCGCGCACCCGCCGACCGGCCGCTGGCGGTCGTCCACGGGCTGGCCGCGGTGGCGCGGTCGCTCCCAAGTCGGCAGCAATCCATCGGACGCGGCTCATGCATCGGCACAGCCCTCGAAACGCCCACTCGTCAGCACGAGGAGAGGGAATGGCGTTACTGAAGATCGGCACGCGAGTTCTATGGATCGGTATCGTGACGGTGCTCGGCGTGGGTTGCTCGCCATCGTCGACGCCTGCCCCGACGAGCGAGAATGCCGAACCGGCCGTAGTCGAAGTCGACGATGCGCTCGTGCAATTCTCATTGCTGTCCGCCCTCGCAAGTGGCGATTACGGTAGTGGCGCACCCCTCCGCGAGGTGCTCGGCAGTGGCGACTTCGGGATCGGCACATTCAGCCGACTCGACGGCGAAATGATCGTGCTCGACGGTAAGATGTACCAGGCACTTGCCGACGGAACCGTCCGTGCGGCGGACCTCGACGGCACCACGCCATTTGCCGCCGTCACCTACTTCGACGAGGATGGCCGCATCGAGGATGTCGCTGCCACTTCGCTCGACGATCTGGACGAGCAGCTCGACCGCAAACTGCCGCGCCGCAATGCGCCCTACGCGATTCGCATCGACGGCGAATTCGCGGAACTGACGCTTCGTAGCGTGCCTGCCCAGTCACCGCCATTTCAGCCTCTCGTCGACGTCGTCGAACACCAGGTCACTTGGCAGCATCGCAACGTGCGAGGCACGCTGGTCGGGCTTCGCTGCCCCGCTTGGATCGGGACGCTCAACGTCCCGGGTTATCATTGGCACTTCTTGAGCGATGATCACGAGATCGGCGGCCATGTTCTTGCCTGCGGTTTCCGAGGTGGTTCGCTCCGCTTCGACGAGTGCGTGTCGATCGTCATTCACCTTCCACAGTCCAGTGAGTTCGACCATTTCGACGTAGGCGAGATCAAGACGCAGGACATCGACCAGATCGAACGTCAACGATCTCGAACGGGGCGGCCCTAACGCCTATCGCCACCGTCCGGTCGAGGGTTGCGGTTCGGACGCGGCGTCCGGAGGAGCTTTCGACGGACTCGGCTTCTCAGGCCGATTCATGACGAAGAAGTTCTGCCCTGAATCTCCGTCGCTATCCACTTTAAAACCGCTCGGCGGTTTCCGGCCGCCATCATTGAATCGGCGAAGCAATGTGCGGACGATACAACCTGCGGACGCCGCCCGGCGAGCTGGCGAAGGTCTTCGAGCTGGACCGCTGGGCGGACGTGGTCCCGCGGTACAACATCGCCCCCACGCAGTCGGTCCCGGCGATTCGGGTGATCGACGGCGAGCGGCGACTCGATCTGCTGCAGTGGGGACTGATCCCCTCGTGGGCCGACGACCCGAAGATCGGCAACCGGCTGATCAACGCCCGCGCGGACACGGTCGCGTCGAAGCCGTCATTCCGCAGCGCGTTCCGCAAGCGCCGCTGCCTCGTTCCCGCCGATGGCTTCTATGAGTGGCGGAAGACGAGCACCAAGACGAAGCAGCCGTTTCACGTAACGCTGAAGTGCGGATCGCCGTTCGGGTTCGCCGGGCTGTGGGAGCGGTGGGCGAAGGGAGCCGAAGGCCCGATCGAGTCCTTCACGATCATCACCACCGACGCCAACGAGTTGGTGGCTGACATCCACGACCGGATGCCGGTGATTCTGCCAGCCGAGCACTACGGCGTGTGGCTGGATCTCGAGATCGACGATTCCAAGGCGCTCGAATCGCTGCTCGTGCCGTATTCCGCCAATGAAATGCTCGCGGTGCCGGTCAGCACCGCCGTGAACAGCCCGCGGAACGATTCTCCGGAGTGCATCGTGCCGGTGCAGGTGGATTGAACCGAGAGCATGGGCTGCGCGGGCGATTCAGCAGAAGTCGCGAGTACGGGGGCGGTTCAGCGGTTCGTCAGAACGAAGGCTTGGCATCGATGCCGGTCTCTTCGAGAAAATACTCGAAGCTGCCGGATAACTCCTCGCCGGCTGCGGTGCTGTCCAACTTGAACTTGGCGTAGGCGAACCCGACCGGAACATCGGAATGCATCCAAATGGAATAGTCCGCAGTCAAGGTGCCATCGCCGTCAGCCAGGATGTACCGGCCTGCGGATCCGGTAGCGATCTCCAGATTGCCCTGTTGGTACTTGACCGTTTGAGGCTCGTCCAACTTACGTGCGGCCTTGACCGTACCGGGGAGAAAGACTGCGTGGACGCCCACGCTGCGTGCCGTCTGGTCGTCCGCATCGATGATCGTTCCATCCGAGCCTTGGAGCTGACATTTCAAAACATGCTCGAACGGTCGCTCTGACTCCTGGAGATCCTTTTCACGAACGAGGCATTTGACGCGAGTCGTCTCGGACTTGTCATGCGTCATGCTCAACTCGATCCAGCGGCATGCGGTGCTTTCGTGAACCGCCTGACCAAGAAAGGCAAACGTGCACTTCGCTGTTTCCTCGGTCGTATGATTCCCGTCGATAGTCTTGATCACGACGTGGTATCGAGTCCACGCGCCGTCCTTCGGTAGTGCGGTCGCAGCTTCGGTCGGTGGATCGGCGTGAGTCGGACCGCCCATCCGCGAGAGCAGGCACGCGATCAATGCCATCCGTGCGGTCGATCGGCTCTGCAACATGAGAATCCCTCCCCTCGTTCCTGCGCATGCGGACTGCCGCCAAGCCGAAGTCGAAGCGAAACTGCATGTTTCCGCCTATTCCGGCTCCAGCATCAGCGGAACCCTAAGCAATTCCGCGTACCGCCGCAACAGCGAATGCTCGATTCACGGCGGAGTCGCCCCCGCTCAACGAAAATCCCGCGAGCGGATGGCGACGGCGGTCATCTGCCGCGAGAGATCCTCCAGTTTCTCCGCGAGGATGTGGATCACGCCGTCCTGCCGTTGCAGCCGGCCGTGGGCGATCATCGCCTGCGCGCGGCGGGCGACCTGGCGATGTTTTTCCCACACGTCCTGCCGGATGATCAGGTTCGCCATGCCGGTCTCGTCCTCGAGCGTGACGAAGGTGATGCCCTTCGCCGTGCTCGGCCGTTGTCGCAACAGCACGAGTCCGCCGACCTTGTAGCGGCGATCGGCCGGCAGCGTGGCGAGATCCTTTGCCCGCACGACGCGCAGCTTGTCGAGCAGCGGCCGCACGAACTTCAACGGATGATCCCGCAACGACAACCCCACCGCCCGGTAATCGCCCGAGACCTCCTCGAACGGCGACATCTCCGGCAATTCGACCGGCGGCTCGTCCGGCTCCAGCGAATCGAACAACGGCAACTGCCGCTGTTCGGGAAGCGACTCCCACAGCGCCCCTCGGCGATTCAGTCGCAACGAGGCGAAGGCGTCGGCACTCGAAAGCGTCGCCAGCACGGCGCTCGACAACCCGGTGCGGCGGGCGAACTCGGCGAACGAACGGAACGGCCCCGCACTCGCGTGCGCTTCGACGATCCGCACCGCATGCGACCGCGACAGACCGCGAACCATCCGCAGGCCCAGTCGAAGAGCCGGCACGGTTTGGTGGAGAATCACACTGTCCCCTCTCCCCCCTTGGGGGAGAGGGTTAGGGTGAGGGGGATTCGGTTCGCCAGCGCATCGCGGCGACGCTGCTTCGATCCGCGCCATCACTCGATGGAACCAATTCGGCACGGGGGCCGAACTGGAGTGCGGCCCCCTCACCCCGACCCTCTCCCCCAAAAAAAGGGGGAGAGGGGGACTTCGCGCGGAACTCCGTCAGGGAATGGCGAGTTTCACACGGCGCGCAGGATCATTCGACGCGAAGTGCGTCGCACGCTCGCCCTCGTTCTGTTTCCGGCTGGACGTTTTCGACCGGTGGGGCGGATTGCTATGCTGGCGGTTTCGATTTTCGTCCGCAACTCCGCATTCGATCCCCAGGGACGCGCTTCGCTCGATGTCCGAACCGCTCGCCATTTCCCCGGTCGCCGACCCGGTGCGGGGGACCATTCGTCCCCCCGGCTCCAAGAGCCTCACCAACCGGGCGCTCGTCGTCGCGGCGCTCGCCGAGGGGGACTCGCGGCTGTCCGGCGTGCTCGACTGCACCGACACCGAAGTGATGATCGACAGCCTCGGGCGGCTGGGAATCGAAGTCCGCCACGACCCGGCCGGATGCGTCGCCGAAATCGCCGGGTGCGGCGGACGCATTTTCGCGAAAGCCGCCGACCTGTGGCTGGAAAACAGCGGAACCAGCATCCGCTTTCTCACGGCCCTCGCCACGCTGGGCCGCGGCACGTACCGGCTGGATGGCAACGCCCGGATGAGGCAGCGGCCGATCCAGCATCTCGTCGACGCCCTCAACCGACTGGGGACGCGCGCGACCTGCGATGGGAACGGGTGCCCGCCCGTCGCCGTCCGGGCCAACGGCCTGCCCGGCGGAAAGACGAGCGTCGGCGGCGACGTGTCGAGTCAGTATCTCAGCTCGCTGTTGATGGCCGCCCCGTGCGCGGCCGGCCCGGTGGAGATCGCCGTCGAGGGAGCGCTCGTGTCGCTCCCCTACGTCGACATGACGATGGGGGTGATGGCGAAGTTCGGCGTGGTGGCGGACACGTCTTCGGCCGGAAAATTTCGCGTCGCGCCGCAGCCCTACCGCGGAACCGCCTACGAGATCGAACCGGACGCCTCGGCCGCGAGCTACTTCTTCGCCGCCGCGGCGATCACCGGCGGAGAGGTCACGGTGCACGGGTTGTCGCGGTATGCTCTTCAGGGGGACGTGGGGTTCGTCGATGTGCTCGAGGAGATGGGCTGCCGGATCGACTGGAAGCCGGACTCCATCACGGTGCGGGGGGGCGCGCTGGGCGGTATCGACGTCGACATGAACGCGATCAGCGACACGGCGCAAACGCTGGCGGTCGTCGCGCCGTTCGCCGAAGGTCCGACGCGAATCCGCAACGTCGGCCACATCCGCCACAAGGAGACCGACCGCATCGCCGCGATCGCGACCGAACTGGACAAACTCGGCGTGCGCGTCGAAACGACCGACGACAGCCTCACGATCCACCCCGGCCCGATCGCACCAGGAACCGTCGCCACCTACGACGACCACCGCATGGCGATGAGCTTCGCGCTGGTGGGCTTGAAGATCCCCGGCATCCGCATCGCCGACCCGGACTGCACCGCGAAGACCTATCCGCAATACTTCGACGATTTGCGAAAACTGTGCGGGACGTGAAGCAAGACGGGGACAGGTCCATTTTCCGCTGGCAAGTCCTCCACGCGAGGAACACCGCAGGCGGAAAATGGACCTGTCCCCGGTCTTGATCGCGATTTGGCAATAGGGTCGCCGGTTGCAATGAGTCGGCTGACGGCTAAACTGAATACCCGTGACCATGACTCGCCGCCCGCGCCGAATCCATCGTGAACTGACGCCGGACGAGCGAAGCCGGCTCGATGAGGCCCGGGAACGGATCGCGGCCGAACTTCCCGATTTGATGCGTCGGAATGAGTTGCGGAAACGTGCCGCCGAGGAGGACACCTTCAGCGGCGAGTTGCGACGGGCGATTCATCAGAGCGGCGTGCCGATCAGTCGGATCGCGCGCAGCGCGCAAGTCACGCCGATCCTGCTCGACGAGTTCCTTTGCGGCGAATCGACGCCGTCGACCGCCTGCAGCAGGTATTGGAGCTGAAGCTCAGCCGCGCCGATCGCGTTTGACGAAGCGGCAGACCGGCTGAGCACTGGTAACGCGCCAGAGCAAAGGCGGACCGATTACGGAACGGCGCTATTCGCCGCCGTTTCGCCCTGCTTCAGTAGGGACTCGACCGACTCGAAGCGGGCTCCCCAACCGGCGTCGCTTCCAATCAACTCCTTGGCCTTTTCGAAATGCTGGCGGGCGAGTGCGGAGTCGAACGGGGGCTTATCGGGCATCCCGATGCTTCCCCGTCTCACCGAGCCGAAGGTATGCGCAGCATCGAGGTGGAATCTCGCGACCATGCGTGGACCGAACTTCTCGGCTTCGGCCAATCCGAGTTCGGTGATTCGCAATGCGGTTTCGTCATCCAGATCATGGGTGATCCACGCACCGCGCTGCAATCGGTTCATGCACTCTTTCATGAGCGAGGGGCTTGTCGGATGCTTTGCCGTAAGTTCGGCAATTTTCCGTGCATCGGTCCACGACGCGCGAATGGCATCCCAACTCGGTTCGATGTCCCGCCCCCACGGCTGCCCCTCGGGCGGACCGTCTTTGTCGGTTGCTTCCATCCGCACGGGCAAGACGGGCACGCCGGGAAAGTCGATCGTCCCCAAGAGCGTTTGCTCGTCATATCGATGGAGGTGAGCGAACACGTGAATGGGCCCTGTCGGTTCAGCGGCCGCATCGTCCGGAGCAAACGCCTCCCCGTCGCTCGAGGATGGTGCGGCGACATCATCTTCTGCGACTGGTTCCGGTTGGGAGCTTCGATCGGCGGGAGGAAATGTGAAACGCAACACCAATTCGCTACCGGCCAGTTCGATCGTGGGCGGCGGGAGCACCGCCACGAAGCCGTCCTTCTTCGGAAACTCAGCGAGCTGCTCCACGTGCAATTCGCCGTGGCGTTCCGAAATCCGGTAGTATCCGTTGAGAACCTCGATGGTGTCGCTGAAGTCGGGCGAGTGCCAGAACATCCAATTCCCGAGGTACGAACGGTTCACGCCGGCAGCCGGCGCGGCCTCGCTGGACTGCGGTTCCTTGCCGGGGGCCGGTGATTCACCGGCGGAACCGGTGCCCAACGCGTTGGCGGCAGGCTCGCGGTCGGCGCAACCGACGAGCAACACGACGGCAATCAAGGACGCGGCATTGCGAAGCATCGGGACCTCTCCTAGATTACAGGCGGACGCCGGCAGACATGATCGGCCGTCATTCTATTCGCTGCGCGATGCGAGTTCCACAAGATTCTCTCTGATTCCGACGTCGACGGAATGCGGCACCGTCGCGAATTCGCACATGGCGAATTCGCTCAGACGTCGGAGGTGGCGGCACGGCTGGTCAGTTCACGATGCGGCTGCTTCGTGAGAACGGCGGCAGGCATTTTTCACGTTGCGGCGCGTCGTTCCCGACAATGACCACCAATTTTTCCAGACTTGAGGCAAGAAGGCTCCGCCCGCTTCGAACGAAACTCGTAATGGACCCCGCGTGGCGATTTGGCCGGCACAGTTGCCCCTATGGCACACGGTCCAATGACTGCGGCCGCCGCAAGACGTGTTTTCACGGACGACGATGATCCGCTCAACCACCCACCCCATCACCTGGGATCTCGATTCGCTGCTTCCGGATCCCCCGAGCGATGAGTTCCGCGGATTGCTCGACCGGTTCCGAAGCGATCTGGTGAATCTTGCCGCGCGGTCCGACGCGCTCCCCGCGCCGAATGCGGCGCATGCCGCGGAGTGGGCGGCGTTTCTCGCCGATCATCAATCGCTGTCCGGCCGGGCGAGCGAGTTGCATTCCTTCGTAGGGTGCCATGCCGCGGCGGATGCCGGGAGCCGGCTGTTCCGCAAGCTTGAAGCGGAGCTTTCGGCCCTCGATCCGCTCCGCGAACGAATCGCCACGAACGTCGAGTTCGCCCTGCGCGAGACGACCGACGAGGCGTTCGCCGCGTTCGTCGCGGCTGATCCGCGACTGGAGGAATTGGCGTTCCATCTCGCCAACAGCCGCAAGAACTCGCTGCTGCGGCTGCCGCGCGAGCAGGAATCGCTGGCGGCCGATCTCGCGGTGGATGGGATTCACGCCTGGGGACGGTTCTACGACCGCGTCTCGGGAGAGCTGCGCGTCCGTGTGATGGAGAAGGGGGAGATCGTCGAGAAGTCGGTCGGACAGGTGACGTGGGATTCGCCCGAACGACACGTCCGCGAGAACAACTTCCACGCCGCCGACAAGGCGTGGGCCTCCGTCGCCGACGATTGCGCCGAGGCGCTGAACCACATCGCCGGCGTGCGGCTCACGCGGTATCGCCGTCTGGGGCTGCGCGATCATCTCGACGCGCCGCTGCGGCACAACCGCATGCGCCGCGAAACGCTCGAAGCGATGTGGACCGCCGTCGCCGAGCGCAAGCCGCGGCTCGTCGAATACCTGAACCGCAAGGCGCAACTGCTCGGCCTGGAAAGACTCGCGTGGTCCGACGTGACGGCGCCGTTGCCGCGCGCGCAAGCGACCCGGACGCTTGAAGCGTCCGGGTCGCTGGACGCGTCGCTCTCCTGGGATGCCGCGTGCGAGACGGTCATCGAGACGTTCGGCGAGTTCGGCGAGGAGCTCGGCGACTTCGCCGCCGTCGCGCTCCGCGATCGCTGGGTCGAGGCGGAAGATCGTTCCGGAAAGCGGCAAGGCGGCTTCTGCACCGGCTTCCCGATCCAGCGGCAGTCGCGGATCTTCATGACCTTCACCGGCTCGCCGAACAGCATGGCGACGCTGGCGCACGAACTGGGTCACGCCTGGCATTCGCACGTGCTGCGCGACCGGCCGCTGTTCCTGCAGGACTACCCGATGAACCTCGCCGAGACCGCCTCGACGTTCGCCGAAGCGGTCGTCAACGAGCGCCGGCTCGCCGATGCCGCATCGACCGGGGACCAGCTCGCCATTCTCGACGAGATGCTCGGAGACGCGGTCGCGTTCCTGATGAACATCCACGCGCGGTTCGTGTTCGAGGACGCCTTCCATCGCGAGCGGGCGGAAGGGGAGCTTTCCGCCGAGCGGCTGTCGGAATTGATGCTCGCCGCCCAGCGCGAAGCGTACTGCGACGCCCTCGCCGACGATGGTTGGAACCCGCGGTTCTGGGCGTCGAAGCTGCACTTCTACATCAGTACGCTGCCGTTCTATAATTTCCCGTACACCTTCGGCTACCTGCTTTCGCAGGGGCTCTCGACGATCGCGGCGGAGCAGGGGAACGCGTTCGGCGAACGATATCGCGCGTTCCTGATCGCGACCGGCTGCATGGAAACGGAAGACGCGCTCCGCACGACATTGGGCGAAGACGCGAGCGACCCCCGCTTCTGGCACAGGTGCATCGATCGCATCGACGAGCGCGTAGATCGCTTCTTGGAGTTCTCGTAGAGTGGGTGTGCACCCCGGCGCGGCGAGGGTAACGGACTTGGCGCGCATCGGTGACGAACACACAGACTCGAATTGCCAGGCCTGCTTGAGGTACTCCGATGGCATGGAGCTTGAATCGAGATGCAGAACAAGAGGTCGGACACATCGTCTCGACTTTGGGGACGGAGTCGGAAGAAGACTACCGACGATTGGAACCGGCGGAGCGATACATGGTCGATGTGTTCTGGCTGATCGCGGAAACGAACAATGGCGGGCTGGACCAATACTTCACGAACCAAAGCGGCGACCACGCAGCGGAAGTGCTGGAAGCGCTGCGGGCCATCGGGGCGACGCAGACGTTGGCGATCCTCGAACGCGCGTGCAACCTCTTCCCGAACGGAACGCCCAGTCGCTCGTGGGAGGAACGCAACGACCAAATGGACGGAATGCTCCGGGTGCAGAATCTTGAAGAGGGGCGCAATCCTCAATTCGACCCGCTCGACGCGGAGTTCTATTCCCGCGGCGAAAACCTCGAGCAGTTACTCATCGACTACTGGAAGCGATCGGGGGCCAAAGTCAGAACCCGGACCGAATCCGAAGCCGAGACGCTGGCGCGGGTTGCTGATATCCGTTGGTATCTCTCATGGCGAATCGAGCGTAATGGGTCGTTCCAACTACAAGAATTCGCCGCTTGGATGGCAGAAGACGAAGACCTGCGGATTTGGGGAATCGCCTACGATGTCCTGTTCAAGGCGTATCGCCGGATTCATCCAGAACCCGGAATGGAGTTGACCTGCGGTTTCACCGTGCGCTATCTGCTCCGCTGTGTCCGTGACAATCCGATGGACGGCGAACTTCACTCGGGCTACGAGGCCGCTTGGGAATTGGCGACCCGAATCAAACAGTGGGCTACGTGTCTGCCAGAGAGCGCTCCGGTCTTGGAGTACGCAGCGACGCACCTGCGGCAAGAATATCTCGACGGCGATGACGCGGTGAGAAAGCGGATCCTGAACGGCGCCCTGGAACACGCCCTGGAATCCGCGCCCGTTCGTCCGTTTTTCGACGACTGGAAAGTTCATCCGGATCTCCGCGAGCCGTGGAAGCTCGCAATGGAATGGGCTGTTGATCACACAGAATGAATGCGTCGTCATGGTGAATCGGCCTACGTCATCGACTGATCGAGGGGTTGCGTGCAATCTAGTGGGGGCTGCGATTCGTTTCGACCCGAAGCCCCGGCGACTTTCATGAATCGAAGGAGACGCGCACAACTCTCAACTCTCAACTCTCGACTCTCAACTCTCAACTCTCAACCCTCAACCCTCGACTCTCAACCCTCCCCATGCCCAACGACAAGCAGCGGCGGCGGATCGTTTTCGAGGCCGCACGGCTGATGTATCACCGCCAGGAGTCCGAATACTACCGCGCCAAGATGAAGGCGGCCCGCAAGGTGTGCCAGGGTTGGGTCAAGCCCTCCGACTTGCCGAGCAACGCCGAAATTCGCGCCGAGATCCAACGCTTCTCGTGGATGCACGAAGGCGACGATCGACACGCCCGCCTTCGCGACATGCGAATCGAAGCGCTGCGAATCATGCGGCTGCTGACGGCGTTTCGGCCGAAGATCATCGGCAGCACGCTCACCGGGCACATCCGCGAAGGGTCGGACATCGACATCCACGCCTTCGCGACCAGTGCCGACTCGATCGCCGGGCAACTCGAACAGGCGGGGCTGGTCCACGAAGTCGAACGAAAGCGGGTCCGCAAGCACGGCGAAGAGCGGCTTTTCACCCACGTGCACGTCGAAGGAAAGTTTCCCATCGAGGTGACCGTCTACGCGCCGGACAAGGCGAGTTACGTCTTCAAGAGTTCGATCACCGGCAAGGGGATGGAGCGGATGTCGCTGCCGGAGTTCGAGCAGTTCCTCGCCGTCGAATACCCGGACGTGTCGCTCGACGCGGCGGTGATCGATGTCGAGGCGGGCATCGACCGCTTCCAGGTGTACCGCGCGTTGCTGCTGCCGTTGGCGCGGGTCAAGCAGGATCGCCGCTGGCACCCCGAGGGGGACGCGCTGTACCACAGCCTGCAGGTCTTCGAGCTGGCCCGCGACGCGCTCCCTTACGATGAAGAGTTCCTGCTGGCGGCCCTGTTGCACGACGTGGGCAAGGCGATCGATCCGCACGATCACGTCGCCGCCGGACTCGAAGCGCTCCACGAATTCATCACCGAGCGCACGGGCTGGCTGATCCTGCACCACATGGAAGGACACGCGCTGCGCGACGGCACGCTCGGCGCGCGGGCCCGGAGGCGATTGCAGCATTCGGAGAACTTCGAGGAACTGCTGCTGCTGGCCGAGTGCGACGAAGGGGGACGCGAACCGGGCGTGCAGGTTCCCGAGGTCGAGGAATGCCTCGACTACGTTCGCGAGTTGGCGCTGGACAACGGCTGACGCGCCGCGGGTGCGGCAAGTCTCACTGCCGTGTGGCAAGTGTCGGGTGGCGGGGGCGCTTCGCGCAGCGAAAGCCCCCGTCGCGAGGAACGGGGGCTTCCGCGTTGCGGAGCGCCCCCGCCACCCATCGCCACAGAGACTTGGCGCCGCGAAACACTTTTGCCAGACCCCGGATCGCGGCCGCATTCCGACCGGGTTGAACCGCGCGCTCCGCCTGCCGTAGAATCGATGGTCGCACCACGCGATTCTCTCCGTTCCTTCGATTCTCTCTCGGGCGCCCCAAAGCTCATGAATCATCGCCGGCTGATTCTCGGCTCGCTCGCGGCGGCGACGGTGATTGCCGTCGCGTTGCTCGTGGTCGCCGCCACGTCCGGACTCGGCTTGTACGCTGGCGGCGTCGTCGTCCGCGCGCCGGCCGAGGCGCCGCCGGGAATGGTCTGGGTTCCCGGGGGGACGTTCCGCATGGGCGGTCACGACCTCCCCGAGCGCGTGCCCCCCGACGAACGGCCGCTGCACGACGTCACGCTCGACGGTTTCTGGATGGACGAGACCGAAGTCTCCAACGCACAATTCGCCGAGTTCGTGAAGGCCACCGGCCACGTCACCGTCGCGGAGCGGACGCCGCAGCTCGAGGACTTCGCCGACCAGATCGACATCGACGCGGTGGGCGAGGAGGCGCGGGAGAATTTCGTCGCCGGCTCGCTGTGCTTCAATCCGGAATTCGACCGGGCGAAGCTGAGGCAGGACTTCACGCTGTGGCCCTACCAGGTGTGGCAGCACGTGCGGGGCGCGCACTGGCGCGAGCCGGAAGGGCCGGGTTCGTCGATCGCGGACCGGATGGACCACCCGGTGGTGCACGTCGCCTGGGACGACGCGGCCGCCTATTGCCGCTGGGCCGGAAAGGATCTTCCCACCGAGGCGGAATGGGAGTACGCCGCCCGCGGCGGGCTTTCCGGCAAGGCGTATCCCTGGGGAGACGAACTTCACCCTGACGGGAAGTGGACGCACAACATCTGGCAGGGCGAGTTCCCGTTCGAGGACCGAAATCAAGACGGCTTTTCCGGCACGGCCGCGGTGAAATCGTTTCCGGCGAACGGCTATGGCTTATACGACATGTCGGGCAACGTCTGGGAGTGGTGCGGCGACTGGTACCGTCCCGACTATTACGAGAACAGCAAACGCCGCAATCCGATGGGGCCGGACTCGAGCTTCGACCCCAACGAGCCGAACATCCCCAAGCGCGTGCAGCGCGGCGGGTCGTTCATGTGCAGCGACAACTACTGCATCGGCTATCGCGTGGCGGCGCGGATGAAGGGCGAGCCTTCCAGCGGCGCCTTCCACACCGGCTTCCGCTGCGTGGTGCGGGCGGCGAAGCTGGACGAGTACCGCAACGCCCCGGCCCGAACGCAATCTGCCGCGGAGACGTCGACGCCGCGCTGACGAGACCGCGCGACGCCGGCGCGCTCAGGCGGTCTCGTACAGCACGACCAGCATGATGTCCGACGGGGCGAAGACGCTGTTGGAAAGGCCGCTCGACTGCGTCGCCCCCGGGCTTTGCGGCGCGATGTTGCCGAAGATCCGCTCGACGCGGACGTCCGATTCGGCGAGCCATTCGTTGACCTCCGCTTCGAGGGCCCCCGACTCGGTCTCGACCCCCTTGAAGATCCTGATCTGCTGCATGAGGTGGCTCCTCGATGATGTGGAGTAGAGGTCGACGCATAGTCGCCAAGAACTCAGCGCGGCGACGCCGCAACCGAAACGGCTGAAGAGCTGGCAGAAAGATCGAGACGGAAAAATGGCGGGCGGGCGGCTGAACTGAAGAATCGATCGAGAGCTGTGGGGAAGCGGGCGGCGATGAAGCCTTTCGCGGCGGCAGCAGTCCGCGCCTCTTCGCGTCCTTGGCGACCTTCTGTTCCATTCATTCGCCACCAATGCACGAGTCGGGGATTTGCACATCGCGCGCATTTTCGACCACGGGGCACTGATAAGATACGAATATCCGTGCTGATCCGTGCCCATCCGTGGTGAGAATCCTGTTTCGCGTTCGGTTGCGGCTTCGCCGCGCCGCGGCTTTGCGTCGAAAAACCGACGCGATTCAGCGATCACCAGTCTGACGCGCCCCCGCGCCCGACGCCAGTCTCATGGAACCGCGACGTGGAAATCGTCGAAACGACCATCGGCAACGTGCTCACCCGGACGAGCGGCTATCTCCGCACGGTCACGTCGCACTCGTTGCAGCCGTATCGCGGTTGCACATTCGGGAATTCGCTGTGCGGCGTGGGATGTTACGTTCAACACAGCCGGCATCTGCTGCGGGGCCGGCCCTGGGGCGGGTTCCTGGAAGTCCGCACGAACGCCGCCGACTCGTATCGCGAACACTTCGCCCGCGAAGCGCGCTGGGCTCGGCGAAGCGCGACGTCGGCCGAAGACGATGGCGCGGAACCGCGCCCCGGGCGGTTTTCGATCTTCTGCTCGAGCGCGACCGATCCGTTCGTGCCGCAGGAACGCCGCTACGGCGTGACGCGCTCGGTCCTCGAGGCGATGTGCGAACTCCCTCCCGACGAGGTGGTGTTGCAGACGCACTCTCCCGCGGTGGCCGAGCACGCGGACCTGTGCCGCACGCTCGCCGAGCGCTGCGACGTGCGGATTCACGTGTCGATCGAAAGCGACCGCGATCGCCTGCCGGGGCTGCCGCCGCCGGCCGCCTCGGTCGC
Organism: Planctomycetaceae bacterium; assembly: GCA_040877445.1. Classification (GTDB taxonomy): domain Bacteria; phylum Planctomycetota; class Planctomycetia; order Planctomycetales; family Planctomycetaceae; genus JBBDNT01. The sequence goes on along the minus strand of JBBDNT010000145.1, from coordinate 9,730 downwards.
GGCCCGCATCGAGGCGTGTCGGCGGCTGCGCGAGGGGGGCCTCCACACCGTCGTCACGGTCGCGCCGCTGTTGCCGATCGCGCGGCCGGATGAGTTCTTCGCCCGGCTGGCGGAGGTCGCGGACGCGGTGGTGCTGGACCACTTCATCGGAGGCGACGGCACTCCGGACGGCCGCCGCACACGATCGACGCCGCTCGTGGAAGCGATGCGGGCGATCGAACCGGAATCGCTCACGCTCGACTACCGCGACCGCATGGCCGAGATCGCCCGCCGGCGTCTTCCGGGCCGCGTCGGCGTCGGCATCGACGGGTTCGCCGGACGGTTTGCATGAATTCCACGTCCCGTCCGGCAGGCGGGACGTACCGTAGGTCCGCTCTGCCGGAGCGGACCTGGGACGCGGGAAAGCGGGTTTCCGGAAGACGAGAATTCCACGTGACACGACGGGCGACATCGCGCCGGCCGACCAACCGGACCGCCGGAGGGTGAGAGGGTCGAATGCGGGCAAGCCGCTCGTTGTCGGACGCGTTTCCGTGCGCTCCACGTCCCGCCCGGCAGGCGGGACGTACTATGCGAGCACGTCCTCGACGACGTGCCCGGCGACGTCGGTCAGGCGGAAGTCGCGGCCCTGGAAGGGAAAGGTCAGCCGCAGGTGGTCGATCCCCAGCAGGTGCAAAATCGTCGCGTGCAGGTCGTTGACGTGGACGACGTTGTCGACCGCCTCGTAGCCGAGTTCGTCGGTCGCCCCGTAAATCATCCCCGGTTTGATCCCCCCTCCCGCCATCCAAATGGAAAAACCCTTGATGTGGTGATCGCGGCCGTCTCCCTGAGCCATCGGCGTGCGGCCGAATTCGCCCCCCCAGATCACGAGCGTGTCCTTCAGCATGTCGCGCTGCTTGAGATCCTGCACGATCGCGGCCGAGGCGCGGTCGACTTCGCCCGACGCCGCGGCGACGCCCTTCTTCACACCGCCGTGATGATCCCACCCGCGGTGATAAAGCTGCACGAACCGCACGCCGCGCTCGAGCAATCGGCGGGCGAGCAGGCAGTTGCCGGCGAACGAGCCATCGCCCCCTTGCGTGCCGTACATGTCGAGCACGTGCTTCGGCTCGCCGGAGATGTCGATCAGTTCCGGGGCGCTGGACTGCATGCGGAAGGCGGTCTCGTAGGCGGCGATGCGGGCCGCGACTTCGGGATCGTCGATCGCCGAGTTGCGGACGCGGTTCAGTTCGTTGACGGCGTCGACGACATCGCGCTGCCGATCGTCGCCGACGCCGGCCGGGTTGCGGACGTAGAGGACGGGATCTCCCTTGGACTGGAACTCGACTCCCTGGAACCGGCTCGGCAAAAAGCCGTTGTGCCATTGCCTGACCGCGACCGGCTGCTGCCCGGTGCGGCCGACGGAGGTGAGGACGACGAAGCCGGGGAGGCTGTCGTTCTCGCTGCCGAGTCCGTAGTTGATCCAGGATCCCATCGCCGGCCGGCCGGAGATGGTGCTGCCGGTGTTCATGAAGGTGTGAGCGGGGTCGTGGTTGATCGCCTCGGTGACGAGCGAGCGGACGATGCAGAGGTCGTCGGCGACGGAGCCGAGTCCGGGGAACACGTCGGTGATTTCCTGTCCCGACTCGCCCCACTTCTTGAATTCATACTGCGGGGCGAAGCAGTTGAGCTTGGCCCCCTGCAACTGGGCGATCGGCTGTCCCTGGGTGTACGACTCGGGCATCGGCTGGCCGTGCATCTCGGCGAGCTTCGGCTTGGGGTCGAACGTCTCGAGATGCGACGGCCCCCCCGCCATGCACAGGAAGAGGACGCGCTTGGCCTTCGGCGGATGATGCGGCTCGCGGAGGACGCCGGTCCAGCGGCCGCCATCGTCCTTCGCGCCGGAGTCGCCCGCCGCGCCGCGAGCGCGATCGGCATTGAACATCGACGCCAGCACGGCGGAGCCGATGCCGGTGGAGACGTTGCCGAGGAAGGCGCGGCGGTTGATGTGGGCTGCCCAGTTTGCGGACGAGTAATCGACCATTGAAGACACTCCAGGTTCATCACTTTCCGGTTACGCCTCGATCCTGCGCAGCCTCGACGGCGCTGAGGCGGCGGTGCAACATGGCAATCGCAATACGCGGCAGCGCGAGTTCCTATTCAGCCTCCAGGTGAAGTTTGGCGCTGAAGACGACGGCCTGCCCAGTTTTTGAACACACGATAACGTGTTCGTCCTCAAGCACGAGATCCAAATCATCGCCACGCAGTCCTTGCCAAGTAGCAAGATACTGCAATGATCCAGGTTTACGTTCAACCTTGAGCTTTTCTTCCACTCCACCCTTCCAAGCAAGGACGACAAGCTCGCCCTTCTCGGCTCGCGCCGCTATCTCGGGATCCTCGACTCGCCTCTGTCGGCCACGCTCCCAGCAATAAATGAGACCTCGATCTGGTCCGTCCCAAGTCTCACTCCGAATCAGCCGAGTGCGAATTGGCTGACTAATCGAACAATGAATACGTGTGGCCATCCTGCCTTACCTCAACGGCCGTAAGGAGTCGGGAAGAGGGTGCTTAACCCTCGGAATCACTATGTTCGCGAACAAGGAGTTGGAAATCGGCCTCCCTCAGGATGCGCATCGTATGGCCCTTTGAGATCAAAGTTTCTGCTTTTCTGTGCTTTGCACTCTTTTCGTGACCGGCGAGCTTTCTGAGGTCTTGATCTCCGACCACAAGAAGCGTCGTCGACTTCGTGACTGTAGCAGCAACTTCGCACCCCAACAGTGCCGCCAGGTCAGCCGCTTCGCGCTTGGTCGTCGACAACGTACCCGTAAATACCACGACTTCACCATACAACGAACCTTCTGGATTACCGTCCCTCGTGATGCGCGCGGATGCCCCGCCGCTGCGCGCGCCGATGGGACGCTTCACTGACTCAACGCACGCAGCAAGCGTCATGCCAGTTAATTGGAGTGCTCGCACCAGAATCTCACCCGCGGCACGTGCATCTTCTTGGGCGTTATGATGCTGAAACTGGATACCAAGCATTTCGGCGACACATGCCAGCCCGTACCCCCGCCTTGAACAGTCAGGCCAAGTTCGACGGACGACTTTGGCTGTGTCAAGCCAAACTGGTTGCGGCGCGCCGAGTCCGTATTTTCCGAACACCGCAGCGATAGCTGTGCGATCAAAGGCCGTGTGACTGACAACGACGGATCCTGACAGTTGCCGCGAGACAGTCTCGCTGATGTCTCGAAATGTTGGTGCGTCCGAGACGGCGTCTTCATCGATGCCGTGAATCGACACGTTTATGCCGTCGAAGCAATCCTCCGGATTTAGAAGTGTCTGCCATGCGTCAACCATCTGACCATTCTTGAACCGGACCATCCCGATTTGGCAGATGCTCGCGAGATCAGCATTGGCTGTTTCGACGTCGATGGAAACGAAGTCCATTATTCTACCTCCAGTCACGGGTACTGTCCTAGCAGTGTGTTGGTTTTCGGTGGGGTGCCGAATCACGCTTCGCCCCGCTCGATGTCGCCTGGCAAGAACAAGTCCTCGCTATGTGTCGGCATGTCCTTGGCCTCCATTACGAGGGCGGCGATGGCTCGACAGCGGCGATCGTGGCTGTAGAAGACCGTGGCCCCAGCCGCTTTGGCAACCGCAATAATCATCACGTCCGACTTGAGGACGTTTCGATTGTCGTGGCGAAGTTCTGCCGGTAGCTTCTTGCTCCGTGCCCATAAGTCCGCTGCGATTGCGGTGGCTGGAAGGTCGAACGGCTTGCAGACAAAGCGGCTGCTCAATTCGGCGATTAACAGGCCCCTTTGCGCATCGGGAATTGGGACAAGCAGTTCCGCAACGGCAATCGAAGGCAAAATGATCGTATCGTCGCTCAACTGGTGCAACAGAAGTTTCGCACGGAGCGTGAGTTGCGCACGTTCGCTAGCTGCCGTCCCTATTGACTTCGGCACGGAACCAGCGTAAATGAGAATCATCGAGTCGATGCCGACGATCACGACCTGAATTCCCGAATGTAGCCTTCCGGGTTGCGGATCTGATCCCATGCACTCAGGCCAGCGCGTCGGAGGTTCTCGATTGCTGACGCCGAGTCGCCGATTCTCGGCTGATTGAAGTCGTTAATCGTGAACTTGTAGATGCGCCACGAGCGGTAAATCCATTTCGCCTCACCCAAGGCGACGATATCTTCGTACAAATGTTCCCCGAGCCTGCGAGCGAGCGATCGGTCCTTTACATCGCAGTACAAGATGCGGTGCCGTCCTGGAACCCGCAGAGCGCAGCGCAGGCCGGTCACTCCACCGACTCTTTCGACCTCGCCAGTCACGGTCGTTTCGCCCGCCAGCAAGAGACGCTTCGAAAGGCGCTGGTAGTCTTCTGCTTGAATCACGACAAGCGGTTCTTTCCGAACACCCGCAATGGCCACTTCGAGACGGCAGCCAACCTGCTTCGCCACAGCACTCAGGTCGTGGATCGACCCGAGCGCCGCAGCCAGTTTATCGCCATCATCACCGTATCCGTTCTCGGACATAAGCAACGAACCGATCCGGCCAAGGTTCGAGAGAGCCTCTTCTGGCGCTCTCGCCACGCATCGGTAGATTGCAGAGCCACGACGAACATCGACAAGGCCGATGCTTTTTTCCGGGGGAACGTGCGGCGTCTCAAATGGATCGCGACCGCTGGCCAGATCCTGTACTGCGGCGAGAACATCACTGACAGCTCGCAATGGAATCTTCTCTGGAGCCAATCCGGGAGCCACAAACCGAACCTCCAGCGTCGGCTCCGGTCGCTTCGTTTTAGCGGTCTTCTTTGCCATAAGACGAACCTTGCCGAAGCCACGGTGTCGTTCTCGCCAACGACAGATTCCCACGCGAGCGATCGTTTCCGCTGAACCCGGAGAACGGTCCCGCGTCTCGGACGGCGCAGCGGAATTATACCCCGCCGGAGGGATCTGTACACATACAGACGGGTTCGACTCCCCCGGTCTCCGTTTTACGGTGACGATGCGCGCCGTCTTTCCCGCTTCGCAGCGGACATGAGCCGCTCGCGAATCCAGTCGGACAGACGAAGGCCCGCAACTTCTGCCGCCCGCTCAATCTCGTCGCGCTCCGCTTGGCCCACGCGAACGATGACGTGCGAGTCCTTGCGCTCGTCCGGCTCCTTCGGTGGTCGTCCACGCTTCGCGGCCATGCGGCAATTGTAATCCGAAAAATCTTCGGATGCAAGATGACTTTTCTCTTGAAGTCCACAATAAACGGATTACATTAAAGACGTGCCGGGCTGCTCCGGCGCATGAAAAACTCCGGAATGCTTGCAACATTCCGGGGCAACCACAATCCGGCGAATCGCCAGAATGCAGCCTAAGCAACCGCATTCTACCGCGATTCGCCCATTCTGGAAGGCGAACCGCGATGATTTCCTGCAACTGCCGGGAGAATGCGAAGAAGCACGGGAAGGACCGGAACGGCCACTCACCAGCGAGATTCAGATCGTATTTATCAATGGATGGCAATCTACGGGCCTTCCTGGTGGGTTCGGCACGGGAACGATCAAAGTGGCACATGGGACGGCGCGTCCGAACCATTCCGCTTGTTCGATGCACGCGGCCATCAACAGAATCTCATCGATGGAACTGCCAATGGGAAATCGGTCTTCAGGATGAAGACGCCGGCCATTCCCTCGCCCGCGGCCACTCGCTCATGCGCGTGGTCCGACATGGTGGCGCGATCGTGCGTCAGGACGATACGGTCGTTCTCGGCAGCCCAGGCGAGGATTTCCGGATCATCCGAACCGGCGAGGTCGACGTCTTGAACACGAACGATGTCGAGGTTCGGTTGACGCAACAACAAGCCGCGCACGATGTCGCCGTTGAAGTTCTCGTCCGCCAGCAGCCGCAACATGGCGCACCCTCAGGGCCGTCGCTGGGTCAGTAGGCGGGCGCGGATTTCGCTCAGGTCGCCCTGCCCACTTTCGATCCGTTGTAGAACTTCCTCGGCCTTCTGCTCGCGTCGAGCCAAGTACGCCGCGAGTTCGTTGCGATGACGCAAGTAGTAGGCGATGACGGCGTACACGTCGGACAGCGCCAGCGTCGAGTAGCGCTGCACGATCGTCTCGGGAGTCGCTCCATCCTGAAACGCCCGAATGACCAACTCGAGCAGGACTCTCGAACCACCGACCCGAAGAGCGCCGGCGGAATCCTCGCGAATGGGAGGCGCTTCGGCTAGTGCAATGAAGGCCACGGTGAGATTCTCCTGTTTGCGAGGCATCTAGGCGGCGATTCGCCGTTTGGATTCGGCTCTCGACGACATGAGGTGTTCGGCCACTTACGTCAGGTGGAGCGCGGCTTAAGCCTTCCGTACGGATTGCCCCGACTCCCAATGGCATGTATCTCGGACCACAATTGCGATATCACTCAACCACCGACCATCGTCAACTCCGCGTGATCGTCTCGTGCAGGTTCAGAATCACCCGCGCCGCCGAGGTCCAGGCCGCGAGTTCCGCCGGGTCCGTTCCCTCCGCGACCGGCTTCTGGCCGATTTGCAGGAGTTCCTTCGCCGCCTTTGCATCGGCGCGGTATTCCTCCCGATGCTTCGCGACGATTTCCCGCAGCAGTTCCACTTCCTCCGGTCGCGGGTCGCGGGCGGTCGCGGTCCGCCAGGCGAAGGCGATTCGCTCGGCGTCGTCGCTCCCCCCTTCCTTCAGAATGCGCTCGGCGAATGCGCGGGCCGCTTCGACATAGGTCGGATCGTTCAACAGCACCAGCGCTTGCAGCGGTGTGTTCGAGCGCGGGCGTTCGACCACGCATTCCTCGCGCGAAGGCGCGTCGAACGCCATCAGGCTCGGGTGCAGATACGTCCGCTGCCAGTAGGTGTAGAGTCCGCGGCGATATTGGTCCGGCCCCTTCTCGTCGACCCACACCCGGCTCGGGAACATCAGGTGCGCCCAGTACCCCTTCGGTTGGTACGGCTTCACGCTCGGCCCGCCGATCTGCTTGTGCAGCAACCCGCTGACGGCCAGCGCGTTATCGCGGACCATCTCGGCGGGGAGGACGAACCGCCCCTGCCGGGCGAACCATTTGTTGTAGGGGTCGATTCGCCGCAATTCTTCCGAGGCGACGGACGATTGCCGGTAAGTGCCCGACAACGCCATCAGCTTGAGTATGTGCTTCACGTCCCAGCCGCTTTCGACGAACTCGATCGCCAGCCAGTCGAGCAGTTCGGGATGCGTGGGGGACGAGCCTTGCGCGCCGAAGTCGTCCGGCGTGTCGACGATGCCCTCGCCGAACATCAGCTTCCACAGGCGATTGACGAACACCCGCGCGGCGAGCGGGTTCTTCTCGTCGATGATCCACCGTGCGAGATCGAGCCGAGTCGGCCGGCCTTCATCGACTTCGAGACCGCCGAGAAACTCCGGAATCGCCGGTTCGACCACTTCGCCCGAATCGTCCAGCCAGTTGCCTCGGGGCAGCACGCGAATCGTCCGCGGCTTGCCGGACGTGGAGATCAACATCGTGGGGATGTCGTCCATCAACTCCTTGCGCCGCTTCTCGATCTCGGAGACTTCGGCCCGCAGCGAGTCGAGCGCCGGAGCGATGGTGCGGTAATGGGCCGCGAGATCATCCTGCTGCTTCTTCGATCGCTTGTCCGCGGGAACGGCGAGAATTTCGCGCACGTTCTTCGGCAGCGAGTCTCCCCCCGCGACGCCCACGGGGCGCGGCGCGGTCGTCGCGGAGATGCGAAAGTGCCCGAGGGCGTGCTGGCTGCCGTAATGATTCAGCAGCGTGACCACCAATTCGACTGAGGCATCGCCGTCGCCGGGGCCGAGGTCGGTCTTCAACTCGAAGATGGCGTCGTTGGCCTTGCCCACATCGGGCAGGATCGCCCAGCCGGTCTCCGGCTTGCCGTCGATCGTGTTCGCGATGGGATAGCCGCTTTGCGAATGCGTGGCCGTCGCGCGGGCGATGGGGACCGGCTCGCCGTTCGCCTGCACGACGAACTCGCCGAGCACGAAGTTCCCGTTGGCGGCGAGGCCGGGGCCGTGCGAAGGCAGCGTCTTGTGCGGCATGACTTCCAGTCGCAGCGCGGTGACGCCGCGCTGCTCGAGCTTGAACTTCAGCGTGTACAGATCGCTGGGAGGGACTTCGAGGGCATCGGCGAGAATGGAATCGTCTTCGAGGGTCTCGATCAGCACGCCGTCGCGGGACTTCACCGATTCCGGCCGCAGCGCCATCCACTGCGGGTCGCCGCCCGACAACGAGGTTTCCCACACGGCCTGGGCGGCGGCGAGTTCCGGCGTGTGCGCGTCGAGCCGCTTCTTCAACGGGGCGAGTCGCGCGTCGATCGCATCGAGCCTTTCCTTCTGATCGGGCAACGGCATCGGCGTCTGCGGCTGCCGGCCCACCGATTTCTCCGAAATGTCGGCGAAGAACGCCGCGAAGCTGTAGAAGTCTTTGATGGAGTACGGATCGAACTTGTGGTCGTGGCATTCGCAGCAGGCCATCGTCCCGCCCAGCCACACGCTCGAGGCGTTTCGCACGCGGTCGGCGTCGTACTTCGCCTGGTACTCCTTCGGCTGCGCGCCCCCTTCCTCGGTGGTGAGGAGCATGCGGTTGTAGCCCGAGGCGATCTTCTGATCGCGGGTGGGGTTCTCCAGCAGGTCGCCCGCGAGTTGCTCGACGGTGAAGCGGTCGAAAGGCATGTTCTCGTTGAAGGCGTCGATCACCCAGTCGCGGTACAGCCACACCTCGCGGTGGTTGTCGCTGTGATAACCTCCGGTGTCGCCGTAGCGAACCTGATCGAGCCAGAAGATCGCCATCCGCTCGCCGTACTCGGGAGTCGCGAGCAGGCGATCGACGAGTTTTTCATACGCGTCGTCGCCGTCGTCGGCGACGAACTGGGCGACCTGCTCGGGAGTGGGAGGCAGGCCGGTCAGGTCGAAGCTCAGGCGGCGGATGAGCGTCGCCCGGTCCGCTTCGGGCGACGGCGCCAGCTTCTTCTCGTGCAGCTTCGCGAGAATGAACCGGTCGATCTCGTTGCGAACCAGCGACCCGGACGCTTCAAGCGTCCGGGTCGCTTCGATGTTCGGAACCTCCGGGCGCTGCGGCGGCACGTAGGCCCAGTGATCCCGCCACTCGGCCCCCTCGGCGATCCAGCGGCGGATCAGCTCGATATGCGTCTTGTCGAGCTTCTTGCCGGAGTCCGGCGGAGGCATCACCGCGAACTCGTCGTCGGAAGAAACCCGCGCGAAGAGCGGGCTTTTCTCGGGATGGCCGGGAACGATCGCGGGATCGTACCCTTCGCGCTCCCCGATCGCCTCGTCCCGCAGGTCGAGCCGCAAGTCCGCCTGGCGTTCGCCCGCGTCGGGACCGTGGCAGCGGAAGCAGTTGTCCGACAGAATCGGGCGGATGTCGCGGTTGTAATCGACCTTGGGCGGATCGCCCGCGGTTCGTTCGGCGGACGGCGCGTCGGCCGCGAACACGGCGAGGCAGGCGAAGGTCGCACAGGTGAAGAGAACGCAAGCAACCCGTGGGAGGGAATGCGGACGGCTCGTCATGAGTCATCTCCGCTGCGAGTTCGAAGGTGCGGCGCCGCGCGCGGGCCGAACGTCGACTTGGCCCGTGCATGATCCGCATCCATCCTACCCGAGTCGCGGTCGAAGCGACAACACCGGTCGCACCGCCGCCCGCCTGGGGTGTGGCAAGAGTTTTTGGCGACGCCAACTCTCTTCGGCGATGGGTGGCGGG
>JBBDNT010000144.1:0-26314 GCA_040877445.1 Planctomycetaceae bacterium | reverse complement strand
GACAACTGACAACTGACAACTGACAACTGACAACTGACAACTGACAACCGACAACTGACAGTCAACAATCATGCGATACACTCCCGCGAAGGTCACGTTGCTGATGTTCGCCGTCATCGGCGGGCTGATCGCCGCATTCGTCGCCAAGCGGCTGCTCGCGACCGAAGAAGAGCCCCCCGTCGTGCGGACGCGGAACATTCCCACGCCGATCGCCGAACTCGAACCGGGCACCGTGGTGACCGAGGCGCATCTCGGCGTCGCGCCGATCGAGGAGTCCGCCCTCGAGTCGGACATGCTCTTGAGCAACCGCTCGATCGTCGGCCGCGTGGTCAAGGTCAGGATCGACCCCTTGAATCCGATTCGCGCCGCGGACCTGTACCCGCCGGGCGAGTTCCCGCCGATCGACGTCGCGGAGGGAAGCCGGGCCGTGTCGATCTCGCTCCGCGAGCCGGTCGAAATGGTGGACGGACTGGTTTCTCCCGGCCAGTTCGTCGACGTGCACTTCACGCCGGCCAACAACACCAGCGACGAACGGTTCCGCGGCGGGTTCACCATGACGCTGTTCAAGGGGGTCAAGGTGCTGGCGATCAACCGCAGCATCCGCCAGGGGGGCGTCGACCAGGCGGGCAGCACCGTGACGTTCGAACTCACGCCGCAACAGGCCAACGTGATCCTGCTCGCCCGCGAGAAGGGAACGATCTCGCTGTCGTACACGTCGGACCAGCAACGGGGCGACGGCGGCGTCGCGGTCGCCAGCGCGGACCGCGCCACGCTCGACGAAATCCTCGGGCTCGCGCCGCTGCCCGAACCGGAGAAGCCCGACTACTTCAACTCCGAAATCTACCAGGGAACCAGTCGCAACGCGCTGCGGTTCCGCGACGGACGGCTCGACGACGGCACGTCGAACGACGATCGCCCCGCGAGCGGCTCGACGCCGCCGAGGCGCACGCCGACTCCGCCGACCGACGCCCCCGACGATTCGCGGCCGGCCGAACCGCCCGCGGAAGTTCCCGTTCCGCCGCGCGACGTCACCGCGGCGCGTTGATTCCGGCGCGTGACGCGCGCCCCATCGGTTCATCGACATGATCGCACTTCGGCGCCACCCCACAAAGCGCTCCGCTTCGCAGAGCCTGCGCGTCGCGGCTAACCGTGCGCGGAGCGGGATGATTGCGCTGATCGTGGCGATTTCGCTGGTCGTGGTGATGGGGACCGTGGCGCTGGCGCTCGACCGGTTGTGGCTCGACTCCGCCGACGTCGAACTGCGGACCGCGAGCGAAGCGGCCGCCCTCGCCGCCGCCGCCGCGATCCTCGACGATTCCCTGCTCGAAACGGAAGTCCGCTGGCCGGAACGGCTCGAAGCGGCGCGGCGGCGCGCCGCCGACGTCGCCGCGGAAAACCTCGTCGCGGGAACGCCGCTCGCGCTCGACACCGCGATCGAGGGAGATGTCGTGTTCGGGCGGCTTGTGTTCGACGAGGCGGAGTTGCGGACGCGGTTCGTGCAAGCCGATCACGCCCCGACCACCGTCGTCGTCACGGGACGACGGATGCGCAGCCGGAACAATCCGGTCGGACTGTTCCTTTCCGGCGCGAGCGGCGTCGGCGAGGCGGACGTCGTCGCTTCGGCCGAGGCGACGTGGGACGACCACGTTCTCGGCGTGCGCGCCCTCGAAAACGTTCCCGTTCCCGCGCTTCCATTGGCGATCCTCGCCCGCGACCCCGCCGGCGCGCGCGACGATACGTGGGAGAAGCGAATCGCCCAACGCGGGGGCGGCGATCGCTTTTCGTTCGACCCCGCCACCGGGCAAGTCGTCGAACAGCCGGACGGCATCCCGGAAATCATCCTGCGCACCAAGACCAGCGACGGCGACGCCGACGAGGCGAATGTCGTGCTGATCGACGTGGGAAGCGGTCTCCGCTCCGACCGGCTCGCCGAGCAGATCGCGCGGGGCCTCGCCGCCGAGCATCTCGCCGGCTTCGGCGGCGAACTGCTGCCGATCAAAAGGCCGATTCGCATGGCGTCGTCGTCGGCGTTCCCCGAGTCGGCTCTGGATGCGCTGGGGATGGAAATCGGCCGGCGCCGCATCGGCCTGCTGTACGAGAATCACGAATCGAGCGGGTCGATGGGTTACGGCCGCGTCGACTGCGTGGGCTTGGTCGCGGGGCGGATCATGGCGCTGGAGCGAGCGGGCGCCTACGCGTGCGAGATCGTGTTCCAACCGGGCGTGATGTCGACGCGCACGGCCGTGCTCGCCACGGAACACGGCGACGCCCGCGAAGACGTTCCCGCGAACCAATACGTTTACAAGGTGCGATTGACGCAGTGAGGGGCAGGAAACAGCCGCCTCGAATAATCTCGACCTTCGACCCGCCTCCCCCCGCTGACGCGGGAGGCTCGCTTCGATCGCTTTCGAACACTCAACACTCGACTCTTCCGCCATGCTCGCCGAACTCGATGCCCCCGCCGACGCGCAACTCGCCGCCAAGGACTCGCGCCGCGAATTTCAGCGGCTGAAGACGCGGCTGCACCGCCGGATGGTCGACGCGATCGACATGTCCAAGGCGGGGCGGCTCAGCGAAGACGAGCTGCGCGCGGAACTCGCCGCGCTCGCCATGCACCTCTGCTCGCTCGAAGAGGTGAAGCTTCCGCCGGAAGAGCGGGCGGCGATGGTCGAGGAGATCCTCAGCGAAATCTACGGCTTCGGCCCGCTCGACGCGCTGATGTCCGATCCCGAAGTCAGCGACGTCCTCGTCAACGGGGCCGACAGGATCTTCGTCGAACGCAACGGCCGGCTCGAGGCGACCGACGTCAGCTTCGCCGATGACGCGCATCTGCTGCAATTCGTGCAGCGGCTCGTGGGCCGGGCGGGACGGCGGATCGACGAAGTCTCGCCGATGGTCGACGCGAAACTGCCGGACGGTTCGCGACTGCATGCCGTCATTCCTCCGCTGGCGCTGCGCGGACCGACCGTCTCCATCCGGCGATTCACGAAGCGGGCCATCACGTTCGAGAACATGGCCGAACTGGGAACGCTCGCCCCGGAGATGGCCGAGTTCCTGATTCTCGCCGTCCGCGGGCGGCGGAACATTCTCTTGTCGGGCGGAACCGGCTCCGGCAAGACGACGATGCTCAACAACATGAGCCGCTACATTCCCGCCAGCGAGCGGATCGTGACCATCGAGGAAACCGCCGAACTGCAGTTGCAGCAGGCGGACGTCGTGTCGCTCGAAACGCGGCAGCCGAACGTCGAAGGGCAGGGCAGCATCACCCAGCGCGATCTCGTGCGGACCAGTTTGCGAATGCGGCCCGACCGGATCATCGTCGGCGAGTCGCGCGGGGGGGAAGTGCTCGACATGCTGCAGGCGATGAACACCGGCCACGACGGCTCGATGAGCACCGTGCATGCCAACGACACCAGCGACGCACTCGACCGTCTCGAACTGATGGTCGCCCTCTCCGGAGTGCAGCTCGCGACCGCGGTCGCCCGAAAGTACATCGCCTCGGCGATCCATTTCATCGTGCACATCGCCCGCTTGAGCACCGGCGAACGAAAGGTGATGCGAATCTCGGAAGTGCTCGATTGCCGCGACGGCGAATACCGCATCGAAGACGTGTTCGTGTACCGCATGACGGGCATCGAGCACGGCCGGGCGCAAGGCGCCTTCTACGCCACCGGCCACGAGCCCCTCGCACTGAAACGCCTCGCCGCCATGGGCTTCGAGGTACCGCATGAGTTGTTCGTGGCCCGCGAACTGGGGGATGCAAGTGACGAAAGATGGATTACGAGTTACTGAGTACTGAGTACTGAGTACCGAGCGCATATCGCGACTGCCGATCACAGGGCGCCGACTGCCTACTGCCGACTGCCGACTGCCGACTGCCGACTGCCGACTGCCTTCCCATGCCCTCCACCGCCACCCCACCCATCGACCGTCGCCCCGAGTTCGCCCGCATCCTGCGGGAGGAGCAGCACTACGCGACCGGCCGCGGCGACGACGTCGCCGAGCGGATGAACGGCTGGTTCGACGACCTGATGCTCCAGTCGGGAATCGACATCGCGCCGCCGATGTTGTTGTCCCTGTGCCTGGTGGCGGCGCTCGCAACCGGCGGCGCGGCGTTCGTCCTTCAAGAGAACTTGCTGAGCGCGGCGATCGCGGCAGGCGTCGGCTGCGTGCTGCCCGTGCTGGGTGTGGTGCTGGCCCGCGCGCGGCGGCAGAAGAAGATTCTCGACCAGATGCCCGGCGTGGTGGACGAACTCGCGCGGGCGGCCCGCACCGGACGCAGCATCGAGCAGTGTCTGCACATCGTCGCCGACGACACCCCAAATCCTCTCGGCGCCGAACTGTCGCTGTGCTCGCGAAAACTGCGGATGGGGGCGGGCTTCGAGACGGCCCTCAAGGAACTGCCGCGGCGCACCGGACTGGTGAGCGTACACGTGCTGGTGATGGCGTTGTGCGTGCATCAGCAGTCCGGGGGCGACCTGGTTTACGTGCTCGAACGATTGTCGCGGACGATCCGCGACCGCATTCATTTCCTGGGACGATTGAAGGTCGCCACGACCGCCAGCCGGGCCACCGCGATCCTGATGCTCGCGCTTCCGCCGGCGATCCTCACGTTCTTCGTGTTTCGCGATCCGGACTACCTCACGCGGCTGCTCGACGCGCGCTGGGGCGTGCGAACGCTCGCCATCGCGATCGTGTTGCAGATCATCGGCTCGCTGTGGGTGATGCGGATCATGAGGACCAGCCGCCGGACGTGACGCCCGGTTAGCCGCGAGGCGCCAGCCGAGCGCTTCCGCGGTGATCGAGTCGGCAGTCGGCAGTAGGCAGTCGAAAACGGCCAACCGCACGCTTGCGGTTTCGCGCACGACACACACTCTCAACCCTCAACCCTCATGCTTCCCAACTGGCTCTTCTACATCGCGTACGCCGTTGCCGGGATCGTCGCCTTGGCGGCGGCCGGGCGGATCGTGTTGCGGCGTCGGCGGGAGCGCGCACTGTCGCAGCGAATCGACGCGGCGGTGCCGCACGGCGAATCGGCCGTCGAGACGCGAGCGGCCGAGGCGCCGGCGGCGGAACCGCGTCGCGTCGAGACGGTTCCGCCGCGCGACCGCTCCTGGTCGATGTCGGCGAAACTGCTGCATTCCGACGCGGCGGAACTCGACGGCGACGCGGACGTGCCGCGCGTCGAGGCGGACGAAGTCCCGGCGCTCGGCACGGCGGACTACGTGCTCGGCCCGCTCACGCCGACGCTGGCGGCGCTGCTGCCGGACACGTCCACCGGTCGCGAGGCGCTCAAGGGCGAGTTGCGGAACGCGGGCTATTATCAGCCGCACGCCTGGCACAACCTCGCCGCGCTGCGGTACATGGGAGTGATGCTGACGCTGGTGCTGTTCGGCGTCGGGCTGCTGTTCATTCCGCCGGAATTCGAGATTCCGTGGCTGATCGCGATGGTCATCGTCCCGATGCTGATCTGGGCTCTTCCGCGGGTGCTCATTCGCGGAAAGGCGAAGGACCGCGTCGCCGAAATCGAACTCGGCATGCCCGACATGCTCGACATGCTGCACATGTGCGTCAGCCAGGGATTGACCGTGCCGGCGTCGCTGAAGCGCATCGGCCGCGAGTTGCAGCCGGTCTATCCCGCGCTCGCGCAGGAACTGGCGATCGTGTCCGACCAGGCCGAAATCGGCACGCTGGAGCAGTCGCTCACGAACTTTTCGAAACGAGTCGACGTGCCCGACGTGCACTCCTTCACCTCGCTGATCGTGCAGACCGAACGCATGGGAACCAGCGTGGGGGCCGCGCTGGGAGAATACAGCGACGGCATGCGCGAGACCCTCCGCCAGCGGGCCGACACGAAGGCCAACCAGTCCACCTTCAAGCTGTTGTTTCCCACCGTGCTGTGCCTGATGCCCGCGGTCTACCTGTTTCTGCTGGGTCCGGCGATCGTCGAGTTCTCGGACTTCATGGCCGGCGACGCGATCCCCGAATATCAACAGAACATCCAGGCGATCCAGCCGATGACCACCGACGTGGACGGAATCTGACGCTCGCCCTGCTCGACGCACGAGCATCGAGGCCCCCAGCCGCCATGAATTCGTGGGTCGACGATCGGGGCGGGTAGCAGGGATTGGCGATCCGTCCTACTACACCGTCAAATCGGATCGTGCGGGACGGTCGTGTGGCCGGGTAGGACGAACTTCAGTTCGTCGTGCCCGCCGGTCGAGCGCAACGCCCGCGATGTCGAAGCACCCTCGGCGAAGAGCCTTGAGGCATGCCGCGTTTCCATCGCGCGGGTCGCTGGCTGCCGTGACGCGGACCGGCTTCCGGCGGACGGAACACGATTCCGTTCCACGACGCTCGTCTATCCTCCCGGCACGAAGCGGCTCGATGACCGGGGTCGGCGGGCGGCGCTTGGACGGCCTTGGGTGCGGTGTTACGATGGTCGGGCGACGCCGTTTCGCCAGCCTCGGGAGATGCCGCCATGACGCATCCGGTTCCGCTTCGTGTCGTCCTGTTCGCGGCCGCATACGCGGCGCTCGTCACCGGCTGCGGCGAGCCGAGTCGCGGCACCACCGGGGGCGACGGCCCGAAGATGCACCGCATCGCCGTCATCCCCAAGGGAACCACGCACGACTTCTGGAAGTCGATTCACGCCGGCGCGCAGCAGGCCGCCGACGAACTGGGGAATGTCGAGATCATCTGGAAGGGCACCCCCACCGAGGCCGACAAGGAAAAGCAGATTCAGATCGTCGAGAGCTTCGTCGTCGAGCAGGTGGACGGCATCGTGCTGGCGCCGATCGATCGCGAGTCGCTCGTCCCCGCCGTCCGCCGCGCGAAACAGTCGGGCATTCCGGTCGTCGTGTTCGACAGCGGCCTGTCGGACGAAGTGACTCCCGTCAGCCATGTCGCGACCGACAATCATCACGGCGGCGTCGTCGCGGCGGAGCGCATCGTCGAACTGCTCGGCGGCAAGGGGAACGTGATCCTTCTCCGTTATCAGGCGGGGAGCGAAAGCACCGAGCAGCGCGAGAGGGGCTTTCTCGAGACGATCGCGAAGCACCCGGACATCAAGATCCTTTCCGAGGCCGAACGCGTCGGCTCCGACGCCAATCACGCGCTGCAGATCTCGCAATCGCTGTTGACGAAGTTCGGCGACGAGGTGGATGCGATCTTCACCGTCTGCGAGCCGAACAACACCGGCATGTTGCAGGCCCTCGAGAACGCGAAACTGGCGGGCAAGGTGAAGTTCGTCGGCTTCGATTCGACCCCGCGGTTCGTGCGGGCGCTCGAAGAAGAGAAGATGCACGGCCTCGTGCTGCAAGATCCGGTGCGGATGGGCTATCTCGCCGTGAAGACGATGGCCGCCCATCTCGACGGGCAACCGGTCGAGAAGCGGATTTCCACCGGCGAATTCCTGGCGACGCCGGAAAACCGCACCGATCCGAAAATCCACGAGTTGCTGCACCCGGTGAAGCACGAGCGGTGAGAGCGGGGGTGCGATTCGACGGTTTCAGCGCGGCACAGCCGCAACCGAACGCGAGACGAGAGACGGAAAGATCGATGACGGAAAAATGCCGGACGGAAAGATGAAGTGAGGAATCAAGGGTTGAAGGGCTGAAGCATCTTCGTTCCGGCATCGCCCCGCTCGTCTTCGCGCTCTTGGCGCTCTTCTGTTCGATTCATGCCCAAACAGAAGCACGCAAAGGCCGCGAAGACGCGATCAATAGCTTCACGCGAACCCTCCACTTGGACTCGCAGGACGATATCGCTGACGGACTGGCAGTCCGTCCTACGTCGATTCGCACGCGGTGATGTTCCAATGGCCGATCCGCTGCTCTCGATGCACGGCGTCTCGAAGCGATTCGGCGCGACTCGGGCGCTCGACGGGGTCTCGTTCGAATTACGGCCCGGCGAAGTCATGGCGCTGCTCGGCGAGAACGGCGCGGGGAAAAGCACGCTGATGAAGATCCTCAGCGGCGCGCTGCGGCCCGACGCCGGCCGCATTGAACTGCTCGGCAACCCGTATCTCCCCCGCGATCCGCACGCCGCCCACGCCGCGGGCGTCGCGATGATCTACCAGGAACTGAATCTCGCGCCCGATTTGTCGGTCGAGGACAACGTGATGCTCGGCCAGGAAATCGGCCGCGCGGGCATATTGCGGCGCGGCGCGCAAGGGCCGCGCGTCCGCGAGGCGCTGTCCCGGTTGGGGCATTCCGATCTCCGGCCGGAAACGCCGGTGGGGCGGCTCTCCGTCGCGGTGCGGCAGATCGTCGAGATCGCCCGCGCGCTCGTTCGCCGCGCCCGCGTCATCGTCTTCGACGAGCCGACCAGTTCCCTCACCCGCAGCGACGCCGAGCGGTTGTTCGACGTGATCCGTCGGTTGAAACGGGACGGCATCGGCATCGTCTATATCAGTCATTTCCTCGAAGAAATCCGCTCCGTCTGCGGTCTGTTCACGGTGTTGCGCGATGGTCGAACCGTCGGCGGCGGAAACGTCGCGGACGTCTCGAACGAGGCCATCGTCGCGCAAATGGTGGGCCGCGCCGTGGGCGAACTGTTCCCGTGCGTTCCGCATCAGCCGGGCGAAACGATTCTTTCGCTAGCCGATCTGTCCGGGCGCAAGTCGCCGCGCGGCGTGTCCCTCGACTTGCGCCGCGGCGAGATCTTGGGCATCGCGGGACTGGTCGGCGCGGGGCGGACTGAGTTGCTGAGGTGCGTCTACGGGTTGGATCCGATCGCGCGGGGCGAAGCGAGCCTCCCGCGTCAGCGGGGGGAGGCGGGCGCGCTTCCTGCGGGAACGCGCGGCCGCATCGCCGCGGGCATCGGCTTCGTCTCGGAAGATCGCAAGCAGGAAGGACTCGCGCAGGAACGCTCGCTCGCCGACAACGTCACGCTCAGCCGGCTCGCGCCGTACAGCCGGTGCGGCTGGCTCGCGCTCCGGCGGCGGGACGCGATCGTCGGCGACTGGATGCGGCGGTTGCGCATTCGCGCGCGCTCGCCGCGGCAGGCGGTGAGCGAATTGTCCGGCGGCAATCAACAGAAGGCCGCGATCGCCCGCGTGCTGCACCAGGAGGCCGACGTGATTCTATTGGACGAGCCGACGCGCGGCATCGACGTCGCCACCAAGGCCGACATCTACCGGCTGATGGGTGAACTCGCGGCGCGGGGGAAGGCGGTGCTGTTCGTCAGCTCGTACTTCACCGAGTTGCTGGCGGTGTGCGACCGCGTGGCGGCGATGGCCCGCGGGCGCATCGTCGATGTTCGCCCGGCGTCCGAATGGACCGAAGAGTCGCTGCTTCGGGCCGCGGTCGCGACGCCGGAGGAGGCCGCATGACCATTCCGCCTCCGCGCGATCCCGCTCCGCCGGATTCGTTCACCGAGACTCGCCGCCGGGCCGCGGCGCGCTTGCTGGGAACTTCGCTCGGCCCGCTGCTGGGGCTGGCGATCGTCGTCGCCGCGTTCTGGGTCGCCGATGAGATCAACGCGGACCGGGTTGGTAGGCGGTCGGTGTTTGCCACGCTGCCGAGCGCGCGGCTGATGGCCACGCACGCTTCCGAGGTCGCGATTCCCGCATTGGGGATGACGCTGATCATCATCGCGGGCGGGATCGACCTGTCGGCGGGGACGGCGATTGCGCTGTCGGCGACGGTCGCCGCCTGGTTCTTCCGCGAGCGGTACGACCCGTCGCTGGCGATCGCCGCGGGGATGCTGACCGGTTGCCTGTGCGGCGCGCTGAACGGCGCGCTCATCAGCGCGCTGCGGGTGGTGCCGTTCATCGTCACGTTGGGCACGATGACGATCTTCCTCGGACTGGGGCGGATCCTCGCGGACGACACGCCGATCCGCATGCCCGAACCGGGAATGGCGCCGCGGTGGCTGCTCGAACTGCCCTCGCCGATCCCGGAGCCGGCATGGCTCACGCTGCCCGCCGCCGTGTGGTTGATGCTCGCACTCGCGGCGGGCATGTCGCTGTTGTTGCGTTTCACGGTGTTCGGCCGGCACGCGTTCGCGGTCGGATCGAGCGAGGCGACCGCACGGCTGTGCGGCGTGCCGGTTCGCCGCGTGCGGGTCACGGTCTACGCGACGGCGGGGTTGTTCGTCGGCGTGGCGGGATTGCTTCAGTTCGCCCGGCTCAGCGGACAGGGCGACCCCACCGCCGGCACGGGAAAGGAACTCGAAATCATCGCGGCGGTGGTGATCGGCGGCGGGAGTCTCAGCGGCGGCCGCGGCTCGGTGTTGGGAACGCTCTCCGGGGCGGCGATCATGTCGGTGATCAATCACGGCTGCGTGCTGCTGGGCGTGGGCGACGCCTGGCAGCGGATCGTCATCGGCGTGATCATCATCGCCGCCGTCGCCATCGACCAATTGCGACAGAGACGGCTGGCCGGATGACGCCGATGTTCCCCGCAGGTCGGGATCGATACGTCGTCGAGTTCGACCTTATCGGACGATGCATGGGCGGGTGCGACGGAATTTCATTCCGTCGTGCCCGCCCGCATCGGAATGTTCGCTCGAAGTCGCCGGATGCCACTGGCTTGCCAGTGCTTTTTCGGACAACGATGCAGTCTCCATCGTGGACCGGCCCCGGGGGAACCTTGCACTTCGATCGCAATTCTCTTCCGCCGCCGTCGATGCGAACCGGACCGAACAACTCCGGCGACGGGCCGGGGGTCGATTCCACCGAGCCGGGAGTTGCTTCCGAACGAGGTCTCGATCCGCAGTCCATCATGCAGGAGTCGTGGGCATCATCAAGCACGATACGTGATGGAGGGTGCAAGGGACCAACCACAAAGCACTGGCAAGCCAGTGGCGCCAAGGGAGGCCGGCTACTGGTATTTCGTCACAGCATCCGCGAAAGTCGGTCTTCCAGACCGGCGGCTTCGGCCTCCGTCAGTCCGGCGAGCTGATAGAAGAGACGGTCCAAGAAATCCTGATACGGCTGCGCCTGCGGTGCAAGGGCGGAGCGTTCGGAACGGGCGATGTCGCCCCGCGCGGCTTCGATGGCCGTGATGCGATCGACCGCATGGCATATTATCGCAGCGATTCCCGGATCGAATGGCGGGGATTCGGTGAAGGGACGAATGCAATCCAGCGCCGCGGTGAGGTTCCCCCGGTCCAAGTTGCGGCGGATCGTGCTCGCCGTGCGCGCCGGGATCGACGAATTTCCGTCGGCGATTCTCGGGAAGGGAAGGTTGTAAAGCTGGTAATGACTCACGTGCGCATTTGTGCTGCCAATCCGAAAGTACCAATCAGCCAGCTTCGTATTGAGTACTGCAAGAAGTACACGCAAGTCCACATCGCACTTGTGCTGCGGACAGTAATTGATCGTGTGATTACAGAATTCGCCCGCTGGCATCCACGCTGCAATGATTCGTCGGAAGTTGTTCTGCGGCGAGCTTTCCTGAAGCACGATGCGCGGGTATCGAAAATGAAACGCCTTGCCATCGTCGGATGCGCTGTCCAAGAATGCTTCCACGTCGAGGTAAAGGTCGTTCCCTTGCGATGGTGCCCGGTAGACGTAAAGGCAAATTGAAGCGCCCCGCGTCACGAACTTCTGGAACTGAGCGGTCTCGCCGCGGGAGACAGTTCGCTTTCGCATTTGAATCGTCTCATTGACTTCGCCTTGAAAGAATTCGGTAAGGTCTGATAATCGGCGCATCCGCCCGCTACCGACGATGCGTGTTGCAATATCGAAGTCACTCTGATCACAACTGACGATTGTGAAGTTCATAGGATCGTAGAGCGGGATCTGGTCTCGTGCGACTGACATCATGCCGGTGGGTAGGCCGAGTTCTCGGCCGGGATGTACTCGACACGTGAACCGCACGCTTCCGTTCTCGCGTGCCTTCCGAAGAACGACGACGGCCGTAGACAATTTCGCTTCGGGGAAAACGCGGTTGCGGGGATCGTCTTTTTGCGGGAACGAGTCCACATCGGTGAATGTTCCCGCAGCGAGAATCGCGCGCCGGAGTTCCGCCGCTTGAGCGTCGCCGAGGATGGCCATCGGCGTGATGAATCCCAGATATCCATCATCCGCCAGCAGTTCCAGACCTCGGCAGACGAAGAGCTTGTAGAGGTTGTTCTTGCCACCGTGCGACGGTCGGTAGGCGGGGTCGCGAGCGACGACCGCGCGGAGGATCGAAAGATCGTGTCCGGTTTCCAGTTCCGACAGCACGTCGTAGGGCGGATTGCCGATGACGGCATCGAACCCGGCGCCTACTCGTCGGCCCTCTCCATCGAAGTAGACTTCGGGAAACTCGATCTCCCAATGGAATGGAGAGACGGCCCCTCGGCGCGCCGCGCTCAGAGCGCGCTGGAACCGTCCCTTCGCCAACAACGCAGCGAACCGCCGCGGATGCCCGACCTCATCCACAAGTTCCCGATAGTCGTCCGGATCGATTCGCTCCGCTTCCGGCAGCACGAACGTCGATGCCCACACGTCCGCCGCATCCCGGAACGCCTGGCGGGCGCGATCGAGAGATTTCAGCAGCTTTTCCTTCTCCTTCACCTGCCGCACGTCGTCCGAAGGGAGACGCAGAATCTTGGTCAGCGGTCCGAGCAGCAAGGGCAGCTTTTCATTGAAGGCGTTCTGGAAGGGCTTCATATGCAGGGGCGGCGCGTCGGGTAGTGCTCCCAGTACGCCAAGGTTTCCGCCGATCAAACTGTTGCCGTGGCGCAAGTGGTGGCTAAGGAAAGTCAGCGGCTGGTCGGCCGCCACGGTTTCCAGCCACATGGCCAGTTTCGCGAGTTCAACGGCCAAGTCGTTCAAGTCAACGCCGTAAAGGCAGTTTTCCGCAACGCGCCGCTTCCAGTAGACGAGCGCCGATTCCGTGGACGCCGATTGCTGGACTGTCTCGTCCGCCGTCCACGGATGCGTGGCGATCTCTTCGGCGAGGAATGCGCATGCTCGCAGCAAGAAATGGCCGGACCCCATCGCGGGATCGACGACCCGTAACCGCAAGAGGCGATCATCGAATTCCGTTTGCAGGCGCGCGATCTCCGAATCGGACGTTTGTTGGTCGATCTCGGCTCGCAACGTGTCCGAGACGCGGCGGCAGATCGGCCCCAGCGTCTTCTCGACGATGTGATTGACGATGTGATCGGGCGTGTAATAGCTGCCGGACGCGCGACGTTCGCCTTTGCTCGTTTGCAAGAACACTTGGCCGACTTCGTAATTGATATCGGTTCGCTCGTATCCGTCCGGAACCGGGTGCGATTCGGGAATGGTCCGCTCTTCGGTTCGCTCCCGAGTCCGCTTGGCGACGACAACCATGCGGGTCGTCGCGATCCGGGGGACGAGTTCCAGCAGGGCTTCATAGATGCTGCCCAAGTGCTGAATCGCCAAGTCTCGGTAGTCGACGCGGAATAAGTCGCCGCCTCGCATGCTGGGGTCTTTGGCACGGCCCAGATAGTCGATGGCGCGGGCGAGGTGCCAATCCGAGATTTGCATTCGTTCCAGGAATGGGTGCGCCTCGGGATCGAAGAGCCCGCCGTTGTACGGCGGGACTCCATACCTGCCTTGGCCCGTGTTCACCAAATCGAAGAGTAGCCGCAAATCATCCAAGACGGCGTGCTTCGTCTTTTTGTACGTACGATCGGCGTCATTCCGGTCGAAGATCGTGGCAATCTCGTCGCGGTAGCGTCGCAGGGAACGGTTCGCCGTGTAAAGGCGGTTCGTCCCGAATGGCAACAGCCCCCGGTCTTCCGCGAACATGATGAACAGCAATCGATAGACGAGAACGAAGCTTTCCCGCCGGCAGAGTTCCAAGTGATCGCCGTTGTCGGCGCGCAGCCGGTTCGTACTGAATGACAGAAACCCTTCCGTCGACAACCGAACGGCCTCGAAAGCTCTGGAGCGCAGATCTTCACCGATGCCGATGCGGTATGCGGAACTCCCTTCCAAGGCGCGTGCGATAAGGGGCTTGCGGTCCGGTCGTTCGCGAAACGCAACCGGACTGAACAGCAAATAGAGATAGAGGAAATCGTCAACCAGTTCGGGCGGCGTCATTGGGCGCGCCGTGAACTCCCGCAGGAATTCGGGCAGATTGAACTCGTAGTACGTCTCGAATCGCCGCTGATGCGCTTCGCGGTCGCGTGGGTACAACCGCCACCGCTGACCATTGGTCAGGATGCCGAAATCCCGTCGGCTGCGGTCGATGTACCACTCGATCTGCTGCGGCGGAAATTCGCGTTGTCCTTCGCTGATCGCCGGGCGGTCAAGGGAAACGTCCCAAGCCTTCGCATCTGCGACGACCGCAACATGTTCCCAGAAGTCAGCGGAGCGACGCTCCGTCGCGAGTGCAGCATCGTGGTCGGCATCAGTCAGGAACAGCGCATAGTCGGGCTTCCGGCCCTGCAGGAACGTCTGGTAGTGCAGTTTCCAGCCTAACAATTCCAACACGGGCTGTATGAATGCATGTTCCAGAGGCGCTTCGGTCCCGTATCGCTCGACACGGTTCCGCTCGCGTTCCCACAGCGCCGCGAGACGAGACAGCGCGATTTCAGCATCAGCACGATGCTCGGTCCACTCCGGCTCCAAGCGCAGACGGTTTTCGAGCCAGTGTGAACTGAACAACGCGCTATTGCGGTACGGCTCGAATTGCAGAGTCTGCTGACGTTGGCGCGGCATTGGTCCCTAGCTGGAATCGTGACCCACTCAGGGCCGGCCAGGTGCCCCGGACGCTCGGAGCGTTCGGGGCCCTCGAAGAGCCTCGGTGGGCACAGCCCTCCCTACTCACACCTTCGGCAGTTCGAACCCCTTGCGGTACTCGCGGCCGAGGAGGGCGGTGGCGGCGGGGTTGTTGGCGATGCTCTCCGTCGATGCGTCGAACGCGAGCGTCGAGCGGGTGCGGTAGGCGATGTTCGCCAGGTGGCAGAGGCGCGTGCTTTCGTGGCCGATTTCGATGTCGGCGTTCGGCCTCTCGCGCGTCACGAGGCAGTCGAGGAAGTTCTCGACGTGCTGCGACTGCGAGCCGGTCGGCTTGCGGTTTTCGACTTCCTTGTCCTTCTCGTCGAAGACCTTGTAGCCGTCGCCGTCGGTGAAGAGCGTTCCCTTCGAACCGTAGAAGGCGATGCCGAACTGGCTGCCCTCGATGCCGCGGGGGGACCAGGTGCGGTGCTCCCAGGTGATGGCGCAGCCGTCGAAGTCGAAGGTCGCGAACTGCGTGTCGGGGGATTGCTGGTCGTCCTCGAAGAAGTACTTCCCGCCGCCGCAGGCGATGGTCCGCGGGTCGCTGACGCCGAGTCCCCAGCGGGCGATGTCGAAAGCGTGGATGCCGTTGTTCCCGCACTCGCCGGTGCCGAAGTCCCACCGCCAGTGCCAGTGATAGTGGATCATGTTCTTGCGGTACGGTTCGGAACCGGGACCGGCCCAGAGGTTGAAATCGAGATGCGCCGGGGCGTCGCTCGGCTCGGCGTGGCCGATGCTGGGCCGCGTGCTGTTGATCCAGCAGCGGGCGTAGTTCACTTCGCCGAGCTTGCCGCTCTGGACGACTTCCACCGCCTCCATCATGTCCTGTCCGCTGCGGCGCTGCGTGCCGACCTGCACGACGCGGCCGTGCTTACGGGCGGCCTCGATCATCCGGCGGCCTTCGATGAGGTTGTGCGAGGCGGGCTTTTCGCAGTAGACGTCCTTGCCCGCCTGGCAGGCCCAGACGGTGGCGAGCGCGTGCCAGTGGTCGGGGGCGGCGACGACCAGCGCGTCGATCGAGGCGTCGTCGAGCGCGGTGCGAAAATCCTTGATGTAGGCGGGCGGCTTCTCTTGCTTGTCGAGCCGCAATTCGGCGAGCTTGGGGGCGACCTTGTACTCGATGACCTTGTCGTCCGGCTCGCAGATGTAAGCGACCTCGACGTGCGGGAACTCCTTGAAGGTCTGGATGAGCTGCCGGCCCCGGCCGTTGACTCCCATCACGGCGATCCGCACCGGCTTCTTGTCGCCCTCGGCGGCGTGCGTCACGTGGGAAGTGGCGGCGACGGCGGCGGCCGCGGCGGTGGTCTTCAGGAACTGGCGGCGATCGAGTTGTGGCATGGGTGGAATCCTTGGTTCGAAGTGGTGATTTCGGCGGGTGTCAGTTTACCGTGTTCGGGGTCGGGAGGTCCAATCGGGCGTGGGGATGAGTGGGATCGGCGCGAAACCGCAAGCGTGCGGAGGACCAATCGAGGTGGCCCGCCCGGTCTATCCACTATCCACTACCCACTACTTCTTCTTCGCCCGCTCCTCGGCCTTGGCGATCCAGCCGGCCGGGTCGTCGTTGAAGGCGGCCTGGCAGCCGGTGCAGCAGACCCAGTAAGTCTTGCCGGCGTAGGACAACTGGATGGTGCCGAGACCTTCGGAGATGACGCAGGTGCGGTCGCCGTAGTCGCTGTCGCTTTGGGCGAAGCTGGTTCCCAGCCGCTGCATGGCGAGGGTGTTGATCGCCATGTCGAACTCGCCGGTGCTCGGCCGCTGCTTGAAGAGTTTCATCAGGTAACGGTCGTTGCGCTGCTGATCGAACGAGACCTGCCACGTGTCGCGTTCGTCGGCGTCGACTTCGTTCAGTTGCAGTTCGAACTTCCGTTGCGGCTTGTCCTCGCCTTCGACGAATTCTTCGCGGACGGGGGCGGCGTAGTTCCCTTCGAAGACGCGCTTCGTCTCGCCGTCGGCTGGCGTGGTTTCGAGGCGGAACTTGTCGCCATCGGGCAGATACGTGAGCCGGGCCTTCGTGATGTAGGCGTTCTTGGGAGACTCCATCAGCAGCGCCGGCTGCCCCTTCTGTGAGAGATCCCATTTCCAGCGCGGCTCATCGACGGCGTTCACGTCGCGCAGTTGGCGGAAGACCTTTCCCTCCCATATGCCGACGAGAACCTGCAGCGGTTGCAGCTTCTTCCGGACGAGTTCCGCGCGGGCGGCGGGGTCGGTGGGAACGTCGGGCTTCGCGGAGTTCGATTCCGTTCCGTTGCCCGCGTCGTCGAGGCGGATCGGCTGGAACGAACGCGGCGGCGGCGAGTTCGATTGCGCGACCGCGGCGTCGCCGGGCGATTGGTCGGGTTCCGTCGCGGAGTCGGCGGCATCGGCGACGTCGGAAGCCGATCGCGACTCGGCGCGCTCACCGCAGCCGGCGAAAGCGATCGCCAGAGCGCAGGCCGAAATCCAGACGACGGCGGGTGAAGGTCGCGGGCGTGAAGGTCGCGGGCGCGGCAGGAGCATCGCACTGTCCTCGATGGCGAGTGAATGGGCGAAACCAGTCTACCATACGGATGGACGCTCGTCACTCGGCACGGAGCGCTTGGGCGGGGCGAGCCGAGCGGGTAAGATGGCGCGTCGGATTCGATCACCGCACCGCGCGACATGGGAGAAGGAACGATGAGCAACTGGCCGATCGGCGTGTTCACCTCGCTGGACGCGGGTCTCGGAGTGCGGTTCGACGTGGCGCGCGAACTCGGCGTGCCCACGTTGCACCTGCACGCGCCGCATCAAGGCAACCGCACCGAGCAGTCCGCCCGCGACTTCCGCAAGCAGTGCGACGAGGCCGGCGTCACGGTCACCGCCGTGTGGGGGGGATTCGAAGGCGAGAGCTACGCCGACCCCGCCACGTCGGCCCGCACCGTCGGCCTCGTTCCGGAAGAGACGCGGGCGGAACGCCTGCGGGAGATGAAGGAGATTTCCGACTGGTCGAAGCACCTCGGCTGCCCGGTGATCGCGCAGCACATCGGCTTCATTCCCGAAGACCGCGACGGCGCGAGCTACAAGGGCCTGCTCGACACGACCCGCGACCTGCTCGACCACGCGAAGCACCACGGCCAGGCGCTGCACCTCGAAACCGGGCAGGAGACGGCGGACCATCTGCTCGACTTCATCCGCGACGTGCAGCGCGACAACCTGTTCGTCAACTTCGACCCCGCGAACATGATCCTGTACGGCACCGGCGAGCCGATCCCCGCGTTGAAGAAGGTCGGCCGCTACGTTCGCAGCGTGCATGTCAAGGACGGCACGTGGGCGGCGCCGGAAGAGCGCGGCAAGTCGTGGGGAGAGGAGACGCCGCTCGGCAAGGGAGACGTCGGCATCGAGACCTACCTCCGCACGCTGAAGGAGATCGGCTACGAAGGCCCGCTGACGATCGAGCGCGAGATCGCCCACGACCCGGTGCGGCAAAAGGCGGACATCGGCGAGGCGGTGCGGTTGTTGGAACGGCTGCGCGCGGAGATCGGCTGAACGCTTGCGGTTTCGCGGCAGCTACGTGAAGTCCCAGATGTGGACCATGCCGGCCATGTCGGCGGCGGCGAGGCGGGTTTCATCCGGGTTGAAGTCGAAGTCGTGGATCCAGTCCTTGAACTGGCCGCCGCGCCCCGAGCCGAGCGTGTGCACGTCCTTCCCGTCCGAGACCTGCCAGAAGATGACGAGCGTGTCGCGGCCGGAGGAGACGAGGTACTTGCCGTCGCTGGTGAAGCGGAGGTGCGTGGCGCCGTAGGTGTGCCCTTTCAACTGGTGCAGCTTCTTGAAACCGTCCAATTGGATGAGGAACAAGGCGCCGCCGCCGTCTTCGCCCCCTTTGCCCAAGGCGACGACCTTGCCGTCGGGCGAGAAGGCGGCCGCGTTGATCGGCGTGGCACCGCGGTTGCCGCCGCCGGCGGCCTTCTCCAATTCGAGCGACTCCTTGCCCGTCTCGAGATCCCACAGGCGGATGTGGCTCGGAAAATAGCTGTAGCGGATGCCGTAGTTGCTGGTGACCGCCTGCTTCGCGTCGGGGGACAGGGCGAGGCCGCGAATCCAGCCGACGTCGTTCTTCACGCGGGCGATCTCGCTCCAGTTGGCGACGTCCCACAGGATCGCCAGGCCGGAATCGTCACCCGAAAGGAGCTTCGACTTGTCGGCGCTCATGTCGAGGCGGCGGAGCCATTCCGGATTGTGCCCCTCGATCTTCCGGCACTCGGTCTGGACCGGAACCTCGACCACGGCGACTTCCTCTTCGGTGCGGCCGGCCTTCAACGCCCGCTGCTTGCCGCGCTCGTCGTACTGCTCGACCTTCTCGGTCCCCTCGGTCGCCGCGGAAAGATCCCACACGCGGAGCGTGTGGTCGTAGCTGCACGAGACGAGTTTGCCGTCGGCGGTGACGGCGAGGTCGCCGATCTCGTTGGTGTGCCCGCTCAGCAACCGCTCCGGCTTGAGGGGGACGGCGGCGAACTCATCCTTGGTTCCCTTCTCGATCGCTTCCTTTTCGGGAAGCTCGTCGGGAACCTGAAAGACGACGATTTGGCCGTGATTGTTGCCCGCCGCGACGCGGTTCTTGTCGAGCCAGACGACGGACGTGGTCCAACCGGTTTGCCAGGGCATGACCCAAGCGCGTTTGGCCTTGGTGGGATCGAGGGGCATGGGAGGCTCCCGGTATTGAGTCGGCAGTCAGCAGTCGGCAGTAAGCAGTAAGCAGTAAGCAGTAAGCAGTAAGCAGTAAGCAGTAAGCAGTCGGCGCGAGGGAAAGCCCATTGGCGGCGGCCCGTGGGTTCGCTCTGCGCGTCGCGTTCATGCCAGCAGATCGTCCACGACCTTGGAATGTTCCGGCACGACCGGAATCGGACGGATGCCGACGTAGTGCTTGGTCAGCGGATCGATCCCCAGCGTCTTGTAGATGGTGGCGAAGTAATCCCCCTCGGTGACGGGGTTGTCGACGACTTCGCGGCCGTCCTCATCGGTCTTGCCGTAGACCAGTCCCCGCTTCACGCCGCCGCCGGCGAGGGCAGTGGTCCAGGTCTTGACGTAGTGATCGCGGCCGGCGCGGTTGTTGATGCCGGGGGTCCGGCCGATCTCGCCCATCCAGATGACGAGCGTGTTTTCCAACATCCCGCGCTGTTCGAGGTCGACCAGCAGTCCCGACCAGGCCTTGTCGAGCGGCGGGAGGAGGGCCTTGTGCCATTCGGCGTTGTCGGAGTGGCTGTCGTAGTTGGCCTGGTTGACCTCGACGAACGGCACGCCGGACTCGACGAGTTGCCGGGCCATCAGGCAGTTCTTGCCGAACTCGCTGTCGCCATACAGCTCCTTGTACTTCTCCCATTCCTGGGCGATGTCGAAGGCGGCCTTGGTCTCCATGAGTTCCCACGACTTCCGCAGCGCTTCGTCGTAGGAATGGAAGGACTCGGCCTTGTGCGTTCCGAGGAAGCTCTCTTGCTGGAACTCGACGAGCTCGCGGCGGCGGAGTTCCTCTTCGGGCTTGAGCTGCCGGTTGACGAACGCCGGAAGCTGCCCGCCGGAGCCGACGCGGAACGGCTGATACTTCGGTCCCAGAATTCCGGCGCCGGCGTTGGGGAACGACTCGCCTCCGCCCGATTGCTGCACGAAGTTGGGAAGCGGAGAGTTCGGATCCCCGAGGTGCCGCGCCACGACCGCGCCGATCTCCGGATGCGAGACCGCGGGCTCGCGCGGGTGCGACGTGTGCATCAGGTACGTCCCCGCCGAATGGTCCGGAGTCGACGTCCGCATGCTGCGGATGATCGTCAGCTTGTCGATCA
This sequence comes from Planctomycetaceae bacterium, assembly GCA_040877445.1. Taxonomy (GTDB): domain Bacteria; phylum Planctomycetota; class Planctomycetia; order Planctomycetales; family Planctomycetaceae; genus JBBDNT01. The sequence continues at coordinate 5,836 of JBBDNT010000144.1, read as the reverse complement.
TCCGCGCGATCGTCGGCAAATACTCGCAGACCTGGTAGCCGGGCAGGTTCGTGTCGATCGGACGGAAGGGGCCGGCGTTCGGCCGGCCGGGCTTCATGTCGAACGTCTCGAACTGGCTGACGCCGCCGGCCATCCACAGCAGGATGCACCGCTTGCCCTGCCTCTTGGCTTCCGCGGCGATCGTCTGGGAATTGAACAGCGCGCCGAGATTGGGGACCGCCAGGCCGCCGGCGGTGGCCAGCACGCCCTTCAAGAAAGAGCGGCGACCGACATGCTCGAAGGTGGGACACAAGCCGCGCTTCATGGCGACACTCCAAAGAAAATGATGACGATCGTGTGGTTCGTGCGACAACTGTTCGGTAGCGGAATTCGCAAGAATTCCGACCGCTTCGAAGTGGAGTCGGAAGTCTTGCGACTTCCGCTACGCATTCGAAGACGGTTTCTTCCTCAATGATTGAACCGGAACTCGCTGGAAGCGAGCAACGCCCAGATGGCGTCGCCCCACAGCGCCGTCTGCTTCTTCGAATCCTGCTCCTGCCCGACGTAGGCGACGTACTTGGCCGTCTCCTCCGCGGTCGGCTTGCGGATCAGCACCGAGAGGAACATCTCTTCGACCTTCTCTTCCGGCGACGCCTCGGAAGCGACGAGATCCGCCAGCAGTTGATTCGTGCCGGTCGAGTACAGGTAGCGGTGCAGGTAGACCTCGTTGTTGAACAACAGGTTCTCGAACATGTTCCCCTGGTAGTCGCCCACGCCGTTGACCGGCTCGCCGAAGTAGCTCACCAGGTTCCCCCGCACGCGGCCGAAATCACCTTCGACCGCCTGCTTCGCCTTGTCGTCCTGGGCGGCTTCCCGCCGCTTGTACATCCGGGTCGCGACGGCGAGCGCGTCGCCCAGTTCCTCGGCCATCAGCGGCCGTACCTTCGCCTGCTCGAACCAGCGGGGCATGGCGCGATCCACCGGGCCGGCCGCCGAAAGCTGGTAGGTCTTGGAACCGACGATCTCGCGAATCAGCCACTTCAGGTCGTACTTGCGGGCGACCAGTTCTTTCGGCAGCACCTCCCACAGGTCGGGATGGCTGGGCGGGTTGAAGTCGCTGAGATTGTCCACCGGATGCACGACGCCCCGGCCCATGAACTGGGACCAGATTCGGTTGGCGATCGCCTCGGTGAAGTAGATGTTCTCGGGGTTGGCGATCCACTCGGCGAGCGCGTTCTTCCGCGAGTAGTGGGGAGCGGGCGGAACCTTCCCGTCCGCCAGCCGCGGCTCCGCCTTGAAGTCCTTGGGCAGTTCCGGCTCGTCGAGTTCGTCTCCCTTGAGGTACTTCGGGGCCACCGCCTCCCCCTTGGTGCCCGGCTTCTGGTCGATCGCCTTGCCCGCGAAGAGGGTGTCCCCCGTGCTTCGCTCGCCGACCATGTAATTGTCCTTGTTGTCCTTCTTTCCCAGCGACACCGGCTGCAGCCGCGCGTAGAACGCCGCCATTCCGTAGAAGTCGATCTGGCTGAAGTCCTCGAAGGGGTGATCGTGGCACTCCGCGCATTGGAGTTGCATCCCCATGAACAAGCGGCTGACTGCGACGGCGGTCGACTTGTCGTTTCCGGCGTATTGCAGCAGGAACGTCGCCGGACCGTCCTCGACGGTGTTCCCCTCGGCCTTCAAAATCGCCTGAGCCCACTGGTCGTAGGGGACGTTGTCGTTGAACTGCTTCGCCATCCAGTTGCGGAACCCGTCCCGCTCGCGGACGCGGCTGTTCGACACGCTGCGGCCGAACAGCACGAGATCCCACACCTTCGCCTGATAGACGCCGAACCGCGGATCGTCGAGCAACCGGTCGACCAGTTTCTCGCGCTTGTCCGGCGCCGCGTCCGACAGGAATTCCCGCGTCTCTTCATAGGTGGGGATCGTGCCGACGAGATCGAGATGCACTCGCCGCAGGAATTCCGCGTCGCCGGCCGGCGCCGCCGCCTGCACCTCGCTCGTCTTCCACTCCGCGGCCAGTGCCGCGTCGATCACGTTCCGCAACGGCTCGTCGGCGGAGAGCGTGGTCGCGCCGCCGAGGCAGCAGGCCGAAAGGATGGCGAGAATTCCCGTCGAACGCATGACACGATTCATGGCGCAGCGCTCCGTTGTCGTCTGGTCGTCTCGGCGTCGCGCGCCGGCGGGGAACCGGGTCCGATCGAGATTATCGGGAGGACGTCCGAGGCGAGTCAACCGATCGGGCAATCGCCCGGTCGGCAAGGGGAGGGAAAGGTCGGGTGGGAGAAAGAGGCGGGCATCGCCGGATCGCCCGTTCCGCGCCAAGAGCGCGGCGCAATCCAACGACGATGTCGATCATGACGACCGCATCGGCGAATGTCAATATCGTCGACAAGAATCCGCGAAAGAATCAAGTTGCTCGAGCGCGCGCGTTGGGTGGCACGCCCCGAGGCTTTGCGAAGGGCGTGGGTGGCGGTGGGTCGCAACGGTTTCCGGCCGCGCGCGGGCTGCGTCGATCCGCGGAGGCTGTTAGAATCGCCCCGAGCGATGTCCGCGCGGAGTTCATTCACTTCCGTCAATACCTGGAGGATCGTTCGATGCGCCGCACCCGAGTTCCGACGCGCCATTCCCGAGTTCTGTTGCCGATGGCGATGCTGGCCGCGTTCGCGTGCGGCATGTTCCGCGCGGCTCGCGCCGACGACGCTCCGCCGCGCGGCGCGGCGGAGCAACAGGCGATCGCGGAGATTCGCGGACACGGCGGCAGCGTGATGGAACTGGCGCAGAACGATTCCCGCCTCGTCGTGGCCTATCATCTCGCCGACGGCGAAGTCATCGACGAAAAACTCGCCCCCCTGGCGAAGCTGACGCGCGTGGTGGAGTTGAACCTGCGCGGAACCGAGATCGGCGACGACGGCCTCGCGCACGTCGCGGGGCTGAACACGCTCGTCCGCCTGCACCTCGAAAAGACGAAAATCGGCGACGCCGGATTGGACCATCTGAAGGGCTTGGAGAACCTCGAGTATCTGAACCTGTACGGCACGCAAATCACCGACGCCGGTCTCGCCCGATTGGCGGGGATGAAGAAGCTCAAACGGCTGTACGTGTGGGAAACGCCGGTCACCGACGCGGGGATCGAGCGGTTGAAGAAGTCGCTGCCGGAGTTGGCGATCATCCGCGGCGCGTCCCTTCCCGCCGCGGAGACGAAGCAGGAAGAGACCAAGCCGGACGATCAATGACTTGCGTTTCGGAGTGACGAGTGACGAGTTGCGAGTTGCGAGTTGCGAGTTGCGAGTTGCGAGTTGCGGCCGGGCGCCAGCCAACCCGTCACCCGCCATGCCTCGCCGAACGATTCGTCGGGACGCAACCGACGGGTGGCACGTGTCGCTCGCCGCGGCATCCCGGTCATTCACGATCGGCGCGCGGCGGCGGAACGTCGCGGGATTTGCGGAATCGGGCGTTCATCAGTCGGCGGTATTCCGGGTTCAGGTTCTTGTCGTGCATCGCCCGGCGGTGTTGTTCGCTCATGTGCTCGGCGAAATGCGGGTAGGGGATGGTGGGGTGGAACTGGTCGATCGTGATCGCCAGGAGGATCGCCCCGCCGAAGAACAGGATCGCCCCCGTGCAGGCCGCGAAGCCGATGATCGACTCCCAGCCTCCCGTCGTCCCGTGGATGACCTCGTGGCCGATCACGCGGGAGAGGCCGAACACGCCGATCGCCGGCAGCACGAGCAGCGCGGCGTTGAACGCCTCCCAGCCCGGCTTCTTCGCCAACGAACCGAGCATCCCTCCGTATAGACACAGCAACACCGACCCGACGAACGACAGCAGCAGGCAACCCAGGATCCCCAGCACGCCGACGCCCCCCATCAGGAAGGTCAGGCACACGAACGGGGCGATCGCCGAGAGGTACATCGCCATTTCCAGCAGACCGCATTGCAGCTTGCCGAACACGATCCGCTCGGCCCGCAGCGTCGAGATCGCGAGCACCTCGAACGATTGCTCGCGGAACTCGGAACTCATGTTGCGGAACACGCCGAAGGGGACGGCGAAGAACAGGCAGGCGTCGAGCACGGCATGATAGCCGACGAAGAAGTCCCGTCCGATTTCGAGCGCCTCGGGGGCCCCGCCGATTTGCAGCACCTCCCACGCCGAGACGAGCCACGCCGCCAGCAACGCCAGTCCGAACGAGCTCGTCAGTTGGCGGCTCTTCATCAAACGGCGGCTCTCGCGGACCAGCATCGGATTGAGCCGGTCGGCCCATTTCTCCTGCCAGCGCTCGAGGCGGGTGGTGGCGACGGAGGGCATGGAAGCGGTCACTGGGTTAGCCGCGAGCCGAATGGCGAGCGCGGCGAATCGCCGGCACGGCGCTCATCGCCGGCGCGCCGCCTTCGGCTTGTCGACGTCTTCGAGTCGAACGCCCTGGCCGCTTCTCAGGCTGCGCCGCGCCCGTTCGATTCGTTCGAGGAAACGCGGGTCGTTTTCGAGTCGATAGTCGAACCAGTCGTCTTCGCTGGCGAACCCGCGAAGGACACCCGCCGGCTTGCCGTGCCGGGTGATGACGATCTCCTCGGTCTCGGCTAAGCGAAGGAACTTCGAGAGGTCGTCTTTCAGCTCAGTCAGCGGGATCTTCTTCATCTGGTACTCCATGTTGTTCGAGCCATTCGTCGGCGTCGGGTTTCGAGACGATCGCGAGAACTTCAACCGTGTCCTCGGTAACGTCATAGAAGATTCGCAGTTCGTCGCCGACGCGGAGTCGGTATTCCGGTCGGGAGAGTCCTTGCAGTCTCTTGATCCGGCTCCGGCTCGTCTTCGCCGGTCCATGCCGCAAATGGCGCTCGAGCGCGTCATGAACCTCAGCGCGGCGATGCGCCTTCAACTGGCGCAGATCTTCGACGGCCTCCGGCGCCAGTGTGATATCGTATCGCATTCTGGCCAGATTCTAGCCAGTTTGCGGAGGATTGACAATCCTCCCAGCAACGGCGTGCTGCGTCATCTCGCCGATCAGCGATTGTCGCCGTTCGCTCCCCGGGGGTAGGATGGCTCATGGTTGATTCGCGAATGCTCTCAGTGGAATCGCGTGATACCGGAATCAAAGGGTCCGCCGATGCTCCACGTTCGCAGATACCCGTTTCTGTACGTGGCGACACTATTCGGCGTTCTCGTCGTTCACGCGTGGTTATGTCATCCTGCGGCGACCTCGCGCGGGTATCCGCCAATGGATTGGTTCTGGAGATACATCGCGATCTATCTGGGCTTTCTCGGGGTGGCGCTCGCGCCTGCCTTCGACGATTTCGAGCGTTTCGCAGGTTCCCGCCGGACGGTGCTCGGAGTGTTCACGGCCGGCTGCTGTTTCTTCCTGGCAGTCGCGCTCGCGAACGTGGACGGGGCGCGCCCGCACATCGGGCATCTCGCGGGGTGGTGGGGCGTCCTCCGCTATGACTTACCGAAAGTCGTCTATTACATGGGCCTTTCCGCGATCGTCGCCGGACCGTTCATTTACTGCCTGGAATCGGTGGCCCGCGGCGGCTGGGATCGCATTCGCCGCTTTCGGCGGGCAGAGTGAGAGCCCCGGAAGCGCAGCCCGGATCGCTGGTTATCGAGAGATACCCCACCCCCCGCCGCGGTGGGCTTGGCCGTCAATCACTCCACGCACCGAATCCGCAGCTCGCGCAACTGTTTCTCATCGACGTGCGACGGGGCGCCGCTCATCAGGTCGCTGGCCCGCTGCGTTTTCGGGAACGCGATCACCTCGCGGATGTTCTCGTTTCCGGAAAACAGCATCACCCAGCGGTCGAGACCCAGCGCGATTCCGCCGTGCGGCGGCGCGCCGTAGCGCAGCGCGTCGAGCAGGAAGCCGAAT
>JBBDNT010000143.1:0-26802 GCA_040877445.1 Planctomycetaceae bacterium | reverse complement strand
CGGCATCCTTCGCCGCACCGCGCAGCGGTTTCCCGATCGCGACGCGGTGGCGTTTTGCCACTTCGCGCCCGATGGCCGCACCGTGCTCGACGCTCCCACGCGCGATTGCTTCCGCCGCACGTGGAGCGCGTTCGATGCCGACGTCGATCGCGCCGCCCGCGCGCTCATCGGAATGGGCATTCGCCCGGGCGAGCACGTCGCGGCATGGGGAACCAATCGGCTGGAATGGCTGTTGCTTCAGTTCGGCTGCGCGCGAATCGGCGCGGTGCTGGTGAACGTCAACCCGGCTTACCGCGCGTCGGAGATGGCCTATGTGCTGGAGCAGTCCGATTCGGTCGCGCTGTTTCTCATCGACCGATTCCGCAAGTCGGATTACTTCGCGATGCTGGGGGAGGTGCTGCCGGAACCTAGTACGAAGCGCCTGGATGCGGGGCGTATTTCGGGTGATGGAGGCGAATCGCGCGATTCAGCCGCAGGGCTGGGACCGGCTGAAGCCGGTCACTACGAGCGATTTCCGAAATTGCGGCGGTTGGTTTCGATGGCGTCGGCGGTTCGGCCGGGGATGCTCGCGTGGGATGAATTCCTTGCGCTAGGGGACGCGGTCTCTGCCGACGAACTCACGGCCCGCGAAATGGCCACGCGGCCGGACGACCCCGTCAACATGCAATACACGTCGGGAACGACCGGCTTTCCCAAGGGCGCGTTGCTCGCGCATCGCAGCCTGTTGCTCAACGCGTTCCATGTCGGGGCGTGTCAGCTCATCACCAAGCGCGACCGCATGTGCGTGCCGCTGCCGTTCTATCATTGCTTCGGCTGCGTGCTGGGAACTTTGTGCGCGACCGTGTACGGCGCCGCCCTCGTCGTGCCGGCGGAGCACTTCGATCCCGGCCGCACGCTCGCGGCCATCGAGACGGAACGCGCGACGGTGCTGTACGGCGTGCCGACGATGTTCATCGCCCAGCTCGAGCATCCCGATTTTCCGCACCGCGACCTGTCGTCGCTGCGGACGGGCATCATGTCCGGCAGCCCGTGCCCCATCGAAGTGATGAAGAAGGTGCTCGAACGCATGGGCATCCGCGAAATCACCATCGCCTACGGGCAGACGGAAGCCTCGCCGGTCATCACGCAAACCGGTTGCCGCGACGCGCTGGAACTCCGCGTGCGGACGGTCGGCAAACCGCTCCCCGGCGTCGAGGTGAAGATCGTCGATCCCGCGACCGGCGCTGAACTTCCCGACGAGCAACCTGGTGAACTCTGCACCCGCGGGCACGTCGTGATGCTCGGCTATTACAAGAACCCGGAGGCGACCGCGCAGGCGATCGACGCCGACGGCTGGTTGCACACCGGCGACCTCGCGCTGCGGCTGCCCAACGGCTACTACCGCATCACCGGCCGCATCAAGGACATGATTTGCCGCGGCGGCGAGAACATCTATCCCCGCGAGATCGAGGAGTGCCTGTACGGCCACCCGGCCGTCGAAGACGTGGCGGTGGTCGGCGTGCCCGATCCGAAGTTCATCGAGGAGATCGCGGCCTGGGTGCGATTGAAGACCGGCGCGTGCGCGACCGAGGAGGAACTCCGCGACCATTGCCGGCAACGGCTGGCGCACTTCAAGACGCCGCGATACTTGAAGCTGGTGACGGAGTTCCCGCAGACGGTGTCGGGAAAGATCCAGAAGTTCCGCATCCGCGAAGCGATGATCGCCGAGTTGGGACTGGAACGATCGGAGACGGCCTGAGGCGTCGATCCGAGCACCGACCGCTGAAGGCTCCGGCACGGCGAAACCGCAAGCGTCGCCCCGCCCGTTCGATCGTCGTGCGGGTAGCACGAACTTCAGTTCGTCGTGCCCGCCATCGCACACGGAACTCCCCGACGTCGTCGGCGAGAATCCGCGGAGCTTTGTGAAGCGCACTGGGCGCGGGCTTCGCACGGCGTGAAGTTCATTCTAAGAAGGCCGCCGCGAAAATCGGGTAAGGTGTTGCTCGTGTTCTTGGTGCGCCTTCACGGCGAAACCCGCCTTGGCCGCGGCGGGCTGTTCGTGGTTCGCCGTCGCGGGTAGGCTGGTGGCGGCATTGGCGTCTCCGCCGGTTCGGGAGCCGACACGATGATTCAGCGGACGATCCTCTCGCTTCTCGCGGTCGCGTGCGCGACGCCGCTCTTCGCGGAGATTCCGACGCCGCGCGTGCTCGATCCGCGGCTGAAGATCGAGTTGTTCGCCGCCGAGCCGGACCTCGTCACGCCGACCGGCATCGACGTCGACCACTCGGGGCGCGTGTGGGTCATCGAGAGCAACACGCACTTCCCGCCCGCCGGTTACGATCGCCATCCCACCGATCGCCTATGGGTGATGGAGGACACGGACGGCGACGGCAAGAAGGACAAGCAAACCCTCTTCGCCGACGGCTTCACCCACACGATGAGCGTGGCGGTCAAGCCGGTCTGGCTGGATGAGCCGCTCGTCCCGCGCAACAGCGACCCGGACGCTCCAAGCGTCCGGGTCGCTTCTCCCCGGGTCTCTCCACCCAAGGGAGCGACGGCGTTCCTCGCCACGCGTTCCGGCATCTGGCTGTTGCGCGACACCGACGGCGACCTGAAAGCCGACGAGCGCACGCGAATCGTCGCGCTCGAAACGAAGGGCAACTACCCGCACAACGGCCTTGCCGGTTTCGCCTTCGACGCCCTCGGCTGGATGTACTTCGGCCTCGGCGAGAACCTCGGCGCGCCTTACGCGATCGTCGGCAGCGACGGCGCGAAGCTCTCCGGCGGCGGCGAAGGGGGGAACGTCTATCGCTGCCTGCCGAATGGTACGAACCTTACCCGCTGGGCGACCGGCTTCTGGAACCCGCACGCGAGCTGCGTCGACGCGTTCGGCCGGCTCTTCACCGTCGACAACGATCCCGACAGCCGCCCGCCGTGCCGGTTGCTGCACGTCGTCCCCGGCGGCGACTACGGCTACCGCTTCCGCAACGGCCGCAAGGGACTGCACCCCTTCACGAGCTGGAACGGCGAATTGCCTGGCACGCTGCCGATGGTCGCGGGGACCGGCGAGGCGCCTTCCGGCATCGTTGCCTACGAATCGGACGGTCTGCCGACGGATTACATCGGCGATCTGCTCGTGACGAGTTGGGGCGATCACCGCATCGAGCGTTTCCGGCTGAAGCCGCGCGGCGCGTCGTTCGAATCGCGAGCCGAGCCGATCGTGCAGGGGGGGAAGGATTTCCGCCCGGTGGGCATCGCGCTCGCCCCGGACGGCAGCCTGTACGTCTCCGACTGGGTGAAGGAGGACTACAAGCTGCACGGCCACGGGCGGGTGTGGCGGATCTCGGCGGTGGAGGAGCCGCAGCGGAAGGTGATCGATGCGGCGAGAATCAGTGAATTGGATTGGCATGAAGTCTTGACGCTCGTGCGATCGCCAAGAATGGATGTTCGCCGCGAAGCAGTGCGAAGGTACGGTCGGGACCTCGCTGAAATCATTTCCGATGAGGACGCTCCCTCGCGCGCGAGGATGGAAGCGATTTGGAGGCACGCCCCGTGGATGCAGCGGACGAGAGCCGGTTATCAACCATACCTGCATGAACTTGGCGGAGAATGTTCACCGATCGGTCCGCCCGACGACGTGATCGCCGCGGAGGTTCCGTTCTTGTGGCGCGGCACTCCGGGAAATGCGAAGAGAATTCTCGGAAATGGAAAAGGAGCGGCGGAAATGCGCGATGCATTGGCGCTCTTGCACCGCCTTCGGAACGCGGCCGAAATCGACGCCCCTCTCGTTAAGCGATACCCTGGAATGTTGAGGGACAAGATGGTCGATGCAGACGATGTCGCACCGCTCTTCGATTGGGACGACCCATTCATCGTCACGGCCGCAATCGATATCGCGGCGCATCTGCTGTTGGACACGGACGCGTTGAATGAACTCCTCGATTCTGCCAAGTACGCAAGCGTCCGCACGCGCACCCACGCCGTCATCGCGGCGCGGCGGCGCGATCCGCGGGACGAGGGGACTCTGAAGATCGCCCTCGCCGATCCGTCTCCCGAGGTCCGCCGCGCCGCCGTGCAGTGGGCGGCGGAGGAGAAATTCGTCGCGCTGCGGCTGCGCGTCGAAGGCGCCCTCGAAGGCCCTGTCACCCGCGAGCTGTTTCTCGCGACGCTCGCCGCGCTGGAGATCCTCGACGGCAAAAGCCCCAGCGAGTTCGACAAGACGCCGCCGGTCGAATATCTGTTGAAGTATGTCCGCGCGAACGACACGCCGGCGGCGATCCGCCCGCTCGCGCTGCGGATGATTCCTCCCGCGACGCCGGAACTCACTGGCGACCTGCTCGCGAACTTCCTCCGCGGCGACGATGCTTCGCTACGGCTCGAAGCGATCCGCACGCTCCGCGATGCGCCGCGCAAGGATCCGCAGTCCGCGCTCGTCGCGCTCGCGAACGACGAGCGGGCGGACGCGGGATTGCGCGCCGAAGCCCGCGACGCGATCGCCGCCGCGTGGCACGCGGGCAGCGCGACCGATGCCGGGAAGCGGCTGCTGCTCGATCGCCTTGCGGCGGACGACGACGCGGCACGCATCGAAGCGGCCCGCGCGCTGCGGGGGCTGGTCGCGACGGACGAGGAGGTCCGCGAGGCGTTCGCTTCCCCCGCGAAATCGGTCGCCGAATCCGCCGCGGACCGGCCGGAACTCGCGGAGTTGTTGTGGCTGGCGCACCGCGGCGTGACGCTCGAAATGCCCCCATCGCTGGCCGAAGTCGCACGCCGCCGGCCGAAAGAAAAGGATGCATGGTATGCAGAGGTCTTCGACGCGGACGGCGACGCGGAAGCGGGACGGCGGGTGTTCCACTCCGCCGCGGCGAGTTGCGCGAAGTGTCACACCGTCGACGGTCGCGGCGGCGCGATCGGACCGGACTTGTCGCTCGTCGCCCGCACGATGGACCGCCGGAAGCTCGCCGAGTCGATCGTCGAGCCGTCGCGCGAGATCGCCCCGCAGTGGGTGCAATGGAGTTTCGTCATGGACGACGGCCGCGTTCACTCGGGCGCGGTCGTGTCGGAAGGAGAGGACCGGATCGTGATCGGCACGCCCGACGCGGAGACGCGCGAGATCGCACGCACGCGGATCGCGGAGCGCGTGCAGCGGAAGGAGTCGATCATGCCGGAGGAACTTCCCACCCGGCTGACGGTCGCCGAGCTGCGCGACCTGTTGGCGTATCTCGAATCGCGCCGCTGATTCGCCGCGAACGGGTGCGACCGAAGAACGCCGGCGAGCCTCCCGCGTCAGCGGGGGGAGAATGCATCGTTCGCGCTGACGATGATCGTGCCGAGTTCGCGACCGCCATTGTCGCGTCCTCCCCCCGCTCACGCGGAAGGCTCGCCTGACGCGGGAGGCTCGCCTGTGCGGGAGGCGCGGGTGCGTGTCGATTCCGCGGGCGGCGGACGGTATGATGGACTCTCCGTGCCGTTCGCTTTCTCCACATTCCGAGTCGCCCGCCATGAAGACCGCCACCCTGCCCGCACCGCTGCGCGGAATCGTTCCTCCGATGGTCACGCCGCTCGCCGGGCGCGATGAACTCGATCACGCCGGGCTCGAGCGGTTGATCCAGCATCTCGTCGGCGGGGGCGTGCATGGGCTGTTCATCCTCGGGTCGAACGGGGAAGGGCCGAGCCACGGTTATCGGCTGCGGAGCGAACTGATCGAGCGGACTTGCGCGCTCGCCGCGGGCCGCGTGCCGGTGCTGGTGGGCATCACCGACACGGCGAACGTCGAGGCGCTGCGCGTGGCGCGGATCGCGGCGGAGTCGGGCGCCGCCGCCGTCGTCACCACCACGCCCTACTACTTCCCGCTCACCCAGGAGGAACTCGCGGGCTATATCGAGCGGCTGGCGGGCCAATTGCCGCTGCCGCTCTTGCTCTACAACATGCCGCGGCTGACGAAGGTCGCTTTCGAGCCGGAGACGGTCGCCCGGCTGTTGCAGCACCGGAACATCATCGGCATCAAGGATACGTCCGGCGACATCGACATTCTGCGGCAGTTCACCGAGGTCGCCCGCGGCCGCGAGGACTTCGCCGTCGTCGTGGGACCGGAGCGGCTGCTCCCCGAGGGCTTGGCGTTCGGGGTGCACGGGGGCGTGTGCGGCGGGTCGAACCTGTTTCCCGAGTGGTTCGTGGCGCTGTACGACGCGCATCGCCGCGGCGATGCGGCCGAGGTCGAACGCCGGCACGCGCAGATCGCCCGCCTGCAGGAGATCTACCGGCTGACGGAAGCCGGCTCGGCGATGCTCCGCGGCGTGAAGTGTACGCTGTCGCTAAAGGGCATCTGCGGCGACCTCACCGCGGAACCGTTCGAGCCGTACGGCGAAGTCGAACGCGCCCGCATCGCGGCGATCCTGGAGTCGCTGTGAGTTCGGGCCGGCAGGACCCCGTCAAGTTCGATCGTGCGGGTCGATCGGGCGGGCGGGTAGGACGGAATTTCATTCCGTCGTTCCCGCCCGGTTCCGGAATCGCTCGCGGCGCCCGGACGGCGTTTCCAACTCGGTCAGGCTCCGCAATCCGACTTGAAGCGGTTTTCCTACTAAGTCGTCAAGTTCGATCTTGTGGGTCGAGGATCGGGGGCGGGTAGGACGAACTTCACAGCGTGTCGATTTACTGCGTATACACTTGCAATTCTCGGCGAGGGCGCTATCCTGCCGACTCGTCAGCCGGGTTGTTGCGGCGGCGGGGGTTCGTGGCGGGTGATTCCGAGGGGAAGTCGATCGGGTATTGGGTGCGGCTGGAATTCCGGGCTGCGGGTCGTGGCGGAGCTTGCACTTTCCTTCGTACGTCCTCTCGGCGGCCTCGGTTCGATGCGTGCTCGAACGAGCCGGGCCGTTGCTCGTGACCTCGGGAAGGTCGCCGGCTGATTGCGGCGCTCCCTTGAAGGCGGTTATCCTGAAGGCTCGCGCTGCGATGGCATTCGACGACGCCGCGAATCCGCACGCGTCAGGCCCGTCCTACGAGGAGAATTCGACGTGTTCCCCATTCTCGGCTGGATCGTTTTCGGGTTGATCGCGGGGTGGATCGCGCGGCTGCTGGTGCCAGGGCGCGATCCGCTGGGGTGCCTCGGGACGATGCTGCTGGGAATCGCCGGTTCGTTCGTGGGCGGATTCATTCACCACCTGCTCTTCCGCGGCGATTGGGGGAGGTTCGAGCCGTCCAGCCTGATCGGCTCGGTGCTGGGGGCGATCCTGTTGCTGCTGCTCGGCCGCTGGATCGGCGGCCGCCGCCGCTTGTGAGGAGGGGCGGCGGGGTCACGCGGGCGGTTCGCCGCCGGAATCCTTCGGCAGTCGAATGGTGATCGCGGTTCCCTTGCCGGGGGCGCTCGTGACGTCGATCGAGCCATCGTGCTCGCGCACGATGCCGTAGGCGATGCTCATCCCGAGTCCGGTTCCGCCGGTTCGACCGCGGTTGGAATAGAACGGGTCGAAGAGGTGCTGCACCTGTTCTTCGGTCATGCCTCGGCCGTCGTCCCGCACGACGATGCGAACGTGGCCGCCGTCGTCCCGCGTGGTCACGACGACGTGTCCCTGGCCGGCGCAGGCCTCCAGGGCGTTCCGCAGGATGTTGACCAGCAACAGTTCGATCTCGAGGGCGCAGACCGAGAGATTGGGAAGTTCGGGATCGAGATCGAACGCGATGGCCACTCCATTCCGGGACGCGTAACCGCGGACGAGGTCGTGCGCCTGCCGGACGATGGCGTTGAGGTTCTCGGGCGCCTTCTCCACGGGGTCTTCGCGGGAAAATCGGAGAATGTTCTTGACGATCTGCCCGCAGCGCTGCATGGAGGCGATGATGTTGTCGAGGCATTCCTCGAGTGGGGCGCGGGCGTCGGGGACGTCGAGCAGCGCCTTGGCGGTCTCGGCGGTCAACAGCGCGGCGCCGACGGGGTTGTTGATCTCGTGGGCGATGCCGGCCGTCAGCACTCCCATCGCCGCCAGCCGTTCATTCCGCCGCAGCCCCGATTCCAGTTGCCGGCGCTGGGAAATGTCGCGGACGGCGGCGGTGGCGAGGAGCCGGCCTTCGAGTCGCAACGGACTGAGGCTGATCTCGACCGGGAACTCGTCCCCGGACTTGCGCAGCCCGTACAGATCGATCCCCGCCCCGATCGGCCGGAAGGCCGGCGCCCGGAAATAGCGTTCCCGGTGCACCCGGTGTCGCGCGCGAAATCGTTCGGGAACGAGGGCTTCGACCGACTGGCCGACGAGTTCCTCCCGGCGGAAGCCGAACATCGCCTCCGTCCGTTGATTGACCAGTTCGATCCGTCCGGCGGCGTCGATGATGATGATCGCGTCGGGCGCGGCTTCGAGCAGGCCGTTGTTCTCGCGATCGTTCCGACGTTGCGGCGTCCCCCATTCGTCGGCGCTCAGCGCGCGAGTCAGCCGATCCGCGAAGCCCGCTCCGGCGCTCACGTAGTCCCGGGCGCCCGCGCGAAGGGCCGCCGTTCCCCGCGCCGCGGTGTCGTCGTCGCCGACGGCGATCACCGGCAGCGACGGCAACTGCGCGGCGAGCAACTCGACCATCAGGAACCCCGGTTCGGCCGGCTCGCCGATCCAGCACAAGGCGGCGTCGAACCGGGTCTGGGAGGCCGCCAGCAGCGTGGCATCGAGCGTCGCTTCGGCACGGATTCGATAATCGGCGGCCCCGCGATCGACGGTCGCGTGATCGAACTCCTCCCGCTCGGCCGGCGGGGAACTCAGACGGCGGGCCGTCGCGTCCGAGGCGCCCAGCAGCAACAACGATCGCGTGGCCGACCGGACCGGGGTCGACACGATCGTCTCGTCCGGCGTTGGCCGATGAAGTGGTTGTTCCACGAAGCGCCGCCTATCGCACTGGACACGGCACGAAAATCGAACCTGATCGGATGAGGGAGAAGCCCCTTCCGGAAGTGGAGTAATGACGCGAGCTTAGCGTTCGGGACGGCTGGCGTCCACGAAATTCTCGATTTCGCGGACGAAATGAGAAAGCGACGCACTTAGGATAATTCCCGGTGCCGGCGACCGGGATCGCCTAGCTCGAGTTCATCGCTCCCCCCGATTGAGATGCCGGTGCGACATGGCGAAACTGGTTTCACGCAATCGGAGTTCGGCCGGGGACGCTTCTCGGCCTCGCTCCCTCCGCACCTTGATCGCACCAACTGCCCCTTGATCGCACCACCATGGAGACCGGTTCGATGACCACCCCTCGCCATTCGCGGATGAGTCGACTCGCTTGCTCGGCATTGGAAGGCACGATCGCCGGCATCGCCCGCAGTCTGAACGCTCCGCCTTCCGCCGCGCTGAACGGACACGACGCGGCGGCTGGCCGCTCCGACCAGGCGCTCGAACGGTGCGGAGCGGTCGGACTCGAGTCGGCACGGTTCACCGAACGTTGCGGCTCGGCGGTCGACACGCTCGACGCGGAAAACGCCCGATGCGGCAGTTACGACGCGCGGTGCGGCAGCCACGAGCAACGTTGCGGCGCGCAGCTCGGGGACGATGCGTGGCGGACCGCCGAGGAGCGCATGGTTCGGGTCTGTTGAATTCTGGCGAAACCGCCCAAGCGAGCGCGAAACCGCAAGCGACAAGTGGGTCGGTTCCATCATCGGGCCGTCCGCCTCGTTCGTCAGAACATCCGCACCGTCAGCCGCTCCGTGTCGATGACCGGCTGACGCGTGCGGCGGAGACGCCCGAACCACCATTCCCTTTCGGGGCGCAATCGCCAGAGCCGCATTCGGCCGGCGATCGACGCTTGGACGACGCGCTCTCCTCCCCAGGATGCGCGGGGGTGCGTCGGGATCCTGCCGGCGAGGCTCGGCCAGCAGTCGAAGACCGCCCGCCAGGCCCGGGGACGATTCGCCCGCGTCACGTGGATCGGGTCGATTCCGTACCAATCGCCCACCGGCTCGATCACCGCGGCGCCGTAGCGCTTGCCGAGTTCCAGCAGTCCCGCGTCGAGTTCCGCCGCGCACTCCCGCATTCTCGGCCACGTCGGCCCCTTTCCCGTGAACAGGATCGTGCGGAACGCGTGATAGCGCAACGCCGTGAGGCGGGCGACGCTCGCCATCGGCAACAGCGACATCGTCAGTTCCGCCCGCGGTCCGGCCAATCGCGCCAGGCACGCGTCCACCCACTCGAGAATCCGCGGCGGCGGCGCGCCGTAGACGAGATCGTTCCCCACATCGGTCACGAGCGCCAACGTGGGACCGGTCGCGGGCGGGAGCGAACGCAATTCGTCCCACAACCCGCAATCGACGATCCCGGGCAGCGTGCGAAACAGCACCTGGCTGCGCATCCCATATGAGCGGCCGTGGCCGATGGCGGTGAGCACCTCGAACGGCTCGTCGTGCGCCGCCGCGAGCATGTCGAGGATCACCGAGAGAGACAGCGAGACGTTGCTGGCGCCCAGCAGGATGATGCGCGGCACGGGTGGCTTCCGAATCGTAGGGCGCGAGTCGCGGGGCGCGAGTCGCGGTCGCGGGTCCGAATGTCACTCGGCGGACGAGGCGGCCGGGACGTCGGTCGTCACGGTCGGTCCGTCCGCGAGCGAGTGCGTGTCCGCCGCGACGCGCTCTCCGGCGAGCTTGCGAATCGCTTCCCAGTGCCGATGGATGACGTCGGCGGCTTCGTCGGCGATCGATCGCGGTTTGCGCGGCGCGGTTGCCTCGGCCGGCTGATGCGAATCCCCCGCGCCGGCGGAGACGTCGGGCGAATCTTCGGCGGCCGACTTGTCGCCGGCCAACTGCAACTTGAGCGGTCCCACCCGCAGCACGTCGCCCGGCTCCAGCAGCGTCTCGGCGGCGATGCGGGTGTCGTTGACGAACGTCCCGCCGGGAGTGTCGAGATCGCGGACGGCGATGCCCTGCATGGTCGGCCGCAGCGCGCAGTGGCGCTCTTCGATCCCTTCCGCCCGGATCGACAGCACGCACGACTTGTCCCGGCCGATGGTGACTTCCTTGCCGGGCAACAGCAGCTTCTTCCCCTTGTTGCGGCCCGTGAGGATGATCAGCACCCGCCGCGAACTGGCGAGCGCCGCGCGGGTCAGCGCCATCGGCGCGAACGACAACGAACCGACTTGCCGCTGATGGCATTTCGGGCAGAAGCGGGCTTTCTCCAAGGCGCCGGGGAACAGATGGTAGTTCGTGCCGCAGTGCTGGCAGCGGACGGTGACGAACCTCAGCGGCTCGGTCGAGCTGGCCGACGGCGTCGCCGACGCGCCCGCGCGGAACGCGCGCGCGTCCGCCTCGTCGTTCTCGACGACCATCGGCACGACGACCTTCTCGTTGCACTTGGGGCAGTTGAGCATCTTCCCGCGATTGGCGAACGGCACGCGGAACCGCCGCCCACAGGCGCACTTGAACTCGATCTTTCGCGTTTCGAAGTGCTCGACTCCGCGCTTGCGGTCCCAGACCGCCTGGCCGATCTCGTGGACCATTTCCACGAGCGCGTCGTCCTCGAAGGGGCGGGTGAGATAGCCGTCGGCCCCCACGCGGGCCGCCAGTTCCCTCGCGGCCCGCGACGAGATCTCGGTGAGCATCAACACCGGGACGAACTGGTCGGTCTGCTTCATGTGCTCGCAGATTTCGAAGCCGCTTTCGCCGGGGAGAATGATCGAGAGGAGGACCATGTCGGGCTGCCTCATGCGGAACGAGCCGCGGGCCTGTCCGCCGTCTCGGGCCACCGTGATTTGGTAGCCGGCCCCCGCCAAAAGCCCCTTGACGCGCGCGACGTGTTCCGCGTCGTCGGAAACGAGAAGCACGTCGTGAATGAACGCGATGGCCGAGTGGCGTTCGCTCAGCGGCCCGATCTGGTCGAGGGACATGGCGGCGCTCCGCCGACGAGGTGGGCGTCCGCCGTCGCTCCTCGCCGCGAGAAGTGCGAAGCCCCGGCAGGCACCAAACCCCATCATGGGGAAATCGCCCAGTCGTCGCAACCCCACTTCCGCGGTTTCACGCCTCCATCCGCCGCCCCGCCACGTACACCGCCTCGACCGAACCGGGAAACGTCACCCCCTCGAATGGCGACCAGCCGCACTTCGTCTTCAGATCCTCGCGACGGATCACCGTCGGGCGTTCGAGATTCAGCACGGTGAGCGAGGCGACGTAGCCCGGCTCGATCCGGCCGAATCGTTGCGGGGCCGTGTAGGGGTTCACGAAGTCGCCGGGGTTCGCGCAACAGACCTCGGCGATCCGCTCCGGCGTGAAGCCCTGCGCGACGATCAGCCACGTCGCGAACGGGCCGTAGGTGTCGAGATGCGGCTGCCCGGAGATGCCTCGCGCGTTCTCCTCCAGCGTGTGCGGCGCGTGATCCGTCGCGAGATAATCGAGCATGCCGTCGCGCAATGCGGCAAGCATCGCTTCGCGATCGGATCGCGTGCGCAGCGGCGGATTCATTTGCATCCGGCCGCGGTTGGCGTCGTCGATGATCGATTCGTCGAAATACAGATGGTGCGGCGTGACCTCGCAGGTCACCGGCAGCCCCTTCGCGCGGGCCGCGCGGATCAGCGGGAGCCCCTCTTCCACCGAGTAATGGCACAGCTTGCCGACGAGGCCGTGCTTTTCGATCATCTGCAGGGCGAACCGCGTCGCCGAGAGTTCGCATTCCGGCGGACGGCGGCGCTCGTGCGTCGGTTCGCCGCGATGCGATTCCAGTAGCACGGGATCCTCGCAGTGGAAGCTCACGTTCTGCCCGCGGTACTTCGACAGCGTCGCGTCGAGTTGTTCGAGCGACGTGAAGAACAGGTCCCCCACGCTCGGCCCCATGTACGCCTTGTAAGGAACCGGAAACGACAGCGGCGACGTGCCTGGACCGATGCCCGCATACAGCGTGATCCGGATCGGCACGTTCCGCTCGCGGACGACGGCCTGCTTCGCGGCGTAGCTGGCGTCGTCGACGGGAGCCGCGGGATTGTTCGGCATGTCCGCCACGTGAACCACGCCGCCATGCACCGCGGCGGCCGCGGCGGTGGTGAAGTCCTCCTTGTAGTTCTCTTTCCCGCTGACGTCGTCGCGGGCGTGGATGTGAATGTCCCCCATGCCGGCGAAGATCAGGCAGGAATCGGGAAACTCGACATCGACCCGCCCGAGATCGCAACCGACGTCGGCGATGTTGTCGCCATCGATGCGAATCTGGCAACGGCGAACGGTATCAGGCGTGGCGATGCGGCCGGAGAGAATCATGGCGTGCGCCATCGAGAACTCCAACGCGAGCCTCCCGCGTCAGAGACCGTCCGGCTTTCCGTCATTCCCGCGAAGGCGGGAATCCAGTCGCCGCACCAGTCCGCGCCGCCACTGGATGCCCGCCCCCGCCTGCGCTGGGGGCAGGCACTTCGCGGGCATGACGGGTCGGGGATGGTTGAAAGCCGGACGATCTCGTCAACGGGGGGAGAAAAGCAAGTAGCGCCATGAGCCGCGCACGTCAGCAAGCGGAACACCGGCACGGCGCGTCCGCATTTTCCCGATTCCCACCGCCGCGGGCAAGCGATGGCGTCGTGTCGTGACGCATTCGCTTCCGATGCGATTCACCGCGCACGATTGACAGCCCACAACCAACTCCCGACGATCGTTCTTCCTTCTTCCTTCTTCCTTCTTCCTTCTTCCTTCTTCCTTCTTCCTTCTTCTTTCTTCTTTCTTCTTTCTTCCTTCTTCTTTCTGCCTCCCCCCCATGCCCGCCGAGCGTCCTCTCCCCGCTGCTCTCGATCGTCCCGTGCGACTGGGGGTGCTCATCTCCGGCGGGGGGACGACGTTGGCGAACTTCGTGCGGGAGATTGAAGCCGGCACGCTCGCCGCGGAGATTCCGATCGTCATTGCCAGCCGGGCGGATTGCGGCGGGATCGCCAAGACCGAAGCCGCGGGCATTCCGTGCGACGTGATTCGCCGCCAGGAGTTCGACTCGCTGGAAGCGTTCAGCGACGCGGTGTTCGAGCGGCTCCGCGCGGCGCGGGTCGATCTGATCGTGCTGGCCGGTTATCTGTTGCTGTTGAGGATTCCGGCCGACTTCCGCCACCGGGTGATGAACATTCACCCGGCCCTCGTGCCGGCCTTCTGCGGCAAGGGATACTACGGCGAGCGCGTGCACGCGGCGGCGCTCGAGCGCGGGGCGAAAGTCTCCGGCTGCACGGTCCACTTCGCCGACAACGAATACGACCACGGGCCGATCATCGTGCAGCGTTGCGTGCCGGTGGAAGACGACGACACGCCGGCGACGCTTGCCGCCCGCGTGTTCGCCGCGGAGTGCGAAGCGTACCCCGAGGCGGTGCGCCTGTTCGCGGCCGGCCGGCTGGAGATCGACGGCCGCCGCGTGCGCGTGTTGCCGGTTGGGTAGGGCAGCGGCGGGGATTGATTCGACCGTCAGCCGACGCCCGCGGATCGTGCCGCGACCGTGAGGGAAGTCGCCCGCGCGGGAATGACGGGAAGGCGCCCGCGCGCGTCATTCCCGCGAAGGCGGGAATCCATAGGATGCGCGGACGGGGATCACACGGGTAGCCGCCTTGGCGATTGTTGGATTCCCGCCTGCGCGGGAATGACGGAAGGCGCGTATCTGCGGAGGCCACCGGTCGATGATTTTCACGCCGCCCCCTTACTTCTCCTCATCCTTCTTCTCCTCCTCCACGATCCGCGCCGTCTTGATGTAGTCCAGATTGGGGAACCGTTCTTTGAGATATGCGTTGCCGCGGCTGGCGATCGTCCCCTGGTTGGGACGTTCGCCGTATCCGCTATGAAGCTTGTCGACCACGTCCATGCCTTCGACCACCTTCCCGACGGGGGCGAAGCGGTCGCGGTCGAGGCGGCTGTTGTCGCCGTAGTTGATGAACAACTGCGTGGAGCGCGAGTTGGGGGCGGCGGTCTGGGCGAAGGTGACGTGGCCGCGAACGTTCGATTCCTTCACCGGATCGTCGGAGAAGTTGTTGTCGCCCCACTTCTTATGGACCTCCGGATCGCCGCTCATGCCGAACTGGGCCATGAACCCGTCGATCACGCGGAAGAAGGCGACGTCGTCGTAAAACTTCTCTTCGACGAGCGTGCGGAGCCGCTTCGCACCGTGCGGCGCCCACTCGGGATGCACCTCGACGACGAAATCGCCCTTCGTCGTTTCGAACTTCACGCGGAACGGTTCGCCCGGAACGTCTTCCGCGGCGGCCGGCGCGAGATTGACGCCGTTCTGCGCGGCCCCGGTTTGAAAGCCGCAACCGACCGCGGCGGCGAACAGAACGAGAAGCGAACAACCGCGATGAATGCCGGTCATCGAAAGCTCCTGGAGTAAGCGGAGAAAGATTCGGAGATCGCGCGGAAGCAACCTGGACGATGCGGGGTCGCACGCCCTAAGTCCACGGCGCGGCGAAGCCGCAACCGAACGCGAAACGAGACAGAAAAATCGAAGACGGAAAAATACAGGAAGGAAAGATGAGCTGAAGAACGACGGCAGAAGCATTTTCGCTGCGGCATCGCCCCGCTCGTCTTCGCGCTCTTGGCGTGCTTCTGTTCGATTCTCGCCTGAACAGAAGCACGCAAAGGCCGCGAAGACGCAGTCAAGAGCTTTACGCAGCGTTCCACCCTCGGCGGTCGTGGCACGCTTCCGCACCTTCCTTCATCCGGGAACGGTTCGGGACGAAACGAACGACCTGCCGCGGCCGGCATGCGGGAAACATCTCTCGTTCTCATTCTCATTCTCATTTTTCCGTCCCTCAAGTCCGTCGCGGCGGCACATTTTCGCGCACGACGAACGAAAGTGAGACGATTGCAGTGCAAAGGGCGCGGCCCCCGACGCGCATGCCTTCCCAGCGCGTCGGGGCGTGGCGCCCAGCCGGATTCCAGCTTAGCCGATCCGGCCCGGTTGTCGAGCGAACAGCGACGCGCGGAAATGGTCAGTTCGTGCCGCTGCCGCTTTCCGGCGTGGTGGTCGGAAGCGGATCGAGCGCGCCGGGATCGTCGGAACCGCCGCCGAGATCGGTCTCGGGGACCGGATCGGCGGGCGGCGGCGCGTCGTCACCGCAACCGGCGAACAGGGGCGACAGGCCAAGCAGCACCACCAGGGACAGCAACTTCTTCATCTTCGATCGCTCCTGCGGGAAAGACGCCACTGGAAATCGTCGGCTCCAAGTCCGTTTCGGATCATCCCGAATTGGACATTCGGTTGCAACCCGCTTATGCTCGGTGGATATCCGAATACGGAACCGTTCCCATCCGGTCGAATTCCGCGGCCGACATCGTTCAAGCGGGAATAATTCCGCTTCCCGGCGCATCCGAAGTGGTAGGGACTGTCATGCACGATGGTGGGCAACCCATCGACCTGGCCATGCTCGTCGAGGAGCATTACGCCTTGGTCTATCGGTACGCCTGCCGGCTGAGCGGCTCCGCGTGCGAGGCGGAAGACCTGACGCAACAGGCCTTTCTCACCGCGCAGCGGAAGCTCGACCAGTTGCGCGAACCCGAACGGGCCAAGGGTTGGCTGTGCGCCATCGTGCGGAACGCCTACTTGAAGGAGCTGCGGGATGGCAACGGACATGCCGCGGTCTCGCTCGACCGTGTGGCCGAACCCGCCGACACCGAGAACGCGCCGATCGATCGCGAGGAGCTTCAAGCCGCGCTGAACGAACTGCCCGAGGAATTCCGCACCCCGCTGATCCTGTTCTATTTCGAGGAATTCACCTATCGCGAAATCGCGGAACGAATGGAAACGCCGGTCGGCACCGTCATGAGCCGACTGGCCCGCGCCAAAAGCCACTTGCGCGAGCGACTGGCGATGCGGGAGCCGGCGACCGCCGAGTTGCCGCCAGGCCGAACGGAATCCGCCTGACGAGTCGGAGAGAATCATGCACTGCCGCACCGCCCTGGAATATCTGGAATGCGTTTCGCCGCCCGCCGCGGCCGGCGATGCGCCGCGCGCGGTCGATGCGGCGGAACCTTCCGAGATGAGCGCGGCCCGGGCGCACCTCGAAGAATGCCCCCGCTGCCGCAACGCGTTCGCCGCCATCCAGAAGCGAGACCGCGAGATCGCCGCCGCGATGCGGGACGTTTTCGTGCCGGACGATTTGCGGGACCGGCTGTTCGCGTCCCTGTCGATCGCGCCGCCCGCGAGCGCGAGCGACGACGTGCCGGAAGCGGTCGTCGAGCCGACATTGCCGGGCGAATCGACATCGCGGCCGGCGGTCGCCGCGATCGCGACTCCGCGGCGGCGGCGGTCGATCCGCGGGTGGGCGGCGGCAGTGGCGACGGCGATCGCGCTGTGCGTGGCCGTCGGCCTCTGGTGGGGGAACCGGGGACCGGAAACGTTCGCCACCGCGGACTGGCACGACGAAGCGGAGTGGACGGTCGCCGACATCGGCCGCCTGGACAGGTTCGACGAGAACTTCGCCGCGTTCCCCCCCGCGGGTTGGAGCGGGAGGATCGAGTTCACGGATCCCTACGGCATCGAGCATCCGACGGGCTCCGCCCGAAGCGGCCGCCCCCATCTGGCGGCGATCTACGCGTTCCGACTGGGCAGCGGCGCTTCGATGGTCAGCGGGGTCGTGATCGCGATCCCCAAATCGCGAATCGCCGACCCCCCGACGGTGACCCGCTTCGATCCGCATGGCGGGCTGTATCCAAGCGCGGGAGGGGTCACGGTCGTCGCCTGGACCGAAGGGGATCTGGTCTACGTGTGCGGCGTTCGCGGCGGAGCGGCGCAACCCGAACGCCTGGATCGGGCGCTGCGGTTCGACCCCGTGTGACGCGCGTAGTACCTCGTCCAGATCGAAGGCGTCCTACGCGGTTCGCGTGCTCGCCTACTTCGCGAACATCCACGGCTGGGCGACCGGGTCTTCCTTCAGGATCCCCCAATACTTCTCGACGAACACCGCCTTCCCCTTGTCGGAAGGATGCACTCCGTCGCGGAGTTGCTCGCGGGTCCACGAACTGTCCCAGATGTACGGCCCCCATTGCAGCCAGGGGAGCTTGCGGTCCGGGCCTTCGAAGGCGGTCCCTTCCTTCCCCTCGATCTGCGCCTGAATCAGCCACTTGATCGCGAACGCCTCCCACCAAACGAACGGTTCCTGCCGGGCGAGGCCGCGATAGCCGTCGCTCGTGAGATACGCGATCTTCACGTTCGGGTAGGTCTCGACGAAGCGCTCGAGGATCTTCCGCAGATCGTCGGTCATCTGCTCGGACATCTCGGGAAACGTCGGCTCGGGGGCGTTGGCGCGGCGATTTCCGGTGTTGGTGGTCGGGTGCAGAAACAGCACCTGCACCTGCTTCGGGGAATAGCCGGGTCGTCGCGCGACTTGCTCGACCGCTTGCCACGTTCCGCCGCGGAAGGTCATCATGCGGGGAACGATCTGCCCGCCCACGCCGCAGTTGAAGAACTCGAACCGCGGGTGCAGGTCGTCGCGGGTCTGCAGGTGCGCGGCGAAGGCGTTGAAATACTCGCGGACGTTGGAATGTCCCATCGAGACGGCGACGATCCGCCCCTTCTCGGGATCGGGGTTGCCCTCCACGTCGAGCGGCTGAATCGTGGCGGCGAGGCGTTCCCCCGCGCGGCGATGCGCCTCGGGAATTTCGTTCTTGCCGCCGGAATACAGTCCGGTTTCGTGTTCGCCCAGATACTTCTCGCCGGCGGTGAACGGCTTGAGCGTCGCCGGGTCGAACTCCTCTTGGGCGACGCCGATCGAAGGGATCGCGAGGAATGCGGTCGCCAGGCAGCGGGCGAGGAACGCGAACCTCTTCAAGCGGCGTCCTTCACTCGGCGGGGGCGGTCGCCGCCGGGGCCGCACTCGTGGAAGCGGCGGGCTGGGCGGGCAGATGCCGCGACAGCCGCGATTTCGCGCGGGCGGCGGTGTTCTTGTGGATCAACCGCTTGGCCGCCGCCTGGTCCAGCTTGCGGACCGCTTCGCGATACGCCGCGCCGCTCGCCTCGGCGTCGCCCGATTCGACGGCCGCCCGGAACTTCTTGATCGCGGTCCGCAGCGTCGACCGCTGGGTGCGGTTCAACTGCCGGCGCTTGACGTTCTTGCGAAGGGCTTTCTTGGCGCTGCTGGTGTTCGGCATGGCGGGAATGGAAGGTGAAACGCGGGATGATCCGAGCGAAACGGCGATTCTAACGAGCGGCCGCGGGAAACGCCAGCGACGGGAACGTCCCTCACCAGGGCGCTTCCATCATCTCCACGATCCGCCGGGCCAGCCGGTCCAGCGCCTCCTGATTTCCGGTCGCCAGCGAGGCGCCCACTTCCGGGGCGAATTCGGCGTCGGCGACCAGATGCACCAGGTCCGGCGGGATTTCGATCTCCTGATGCATGATCCCGCGGTTCGACCGCAAGTCCGTCCACGTCACTTCGACGGCGTACGAAAGCTGCAACTCGCGCGGCTCGTCGCCGGGCGTCATCGTCAGCGGACGCTTCGTCAACTCGACGATGTTCCCGGTCAATCGGGTGTCGGCGAACGGGGCCTTGGCGATGCGGTACGGCGTGCGGCTCTTGATTTCCCGCAAGACCGCTTCGGTGAGCTGGAACTCGAGTCCGCGACGGAAACTTTGGGACGTGAACATCGGCACTTCGACGGTCGCGATGTCGGTGTTGTAACCCCCGCCGATCATGTACCCGCAGCCCGCGATCGAGCAAACGACGACGGCGACGCACACGGCGATGAACGCGACGAGGATCGACGGGATGGAACGCATGGCACGGGGTCCGACGACGCGGGTCTTGCCGCGCCGGATTTCCGGGACAGAAAAATGACGGGCAGAAAAATGAACGAACGGACGTGGCGGCACGGAGGTCGTCTCCTCCGTCGGAGTCATCTTTTTGTCCTCCATTTTTCTGTCCATCGACAGCTGCATCACAACCGCGACACCCCCGGCTCGTCGCTCGGGCCGCGCCTTTCCGGTGTTCCGCCGGCCGGCGACACGCCATCGTCCGAACCCCGCGGCCACTCGCCTGGCCGCGGGACGGGCAACAGGTCCGGCGTTTCCGTGTAGCGCAACGGCAGGCCGAGCAACTCTTCGCCCGACGGATCGAGCGAGCGGAGCAGTTCCCGCGCGCCGCGAGCGCGCTCGGTTCGCGGGTATTTGTCGAGAATCACATGGCAATGCATGGCAACCGCCTTGGGCAGCCGGCGGCGCTGGTAGTAGCGCACCATTTCCCACTCGCGGTCGGCCTTGGCCTCTTCGATTTGCGCCAATTCGCCTTCGATCCGCTCGCGGGCCTCGTTGTCGGGAAACAGGTTCAGCGTGGCCCGCTTGATCGCTTCGGACTCTTCGAGGTTCTTCCCGTCGTAGGCGGCCCCTTGATACGACACGTGCTTCACGAATCCGTTCAACACGAACGCCGTCTCCAGGTGCGGACTCTTGGGATACTGCTCGCGGAGCATCGTGTAGTGATGGTCCGCCTCGATGTAGTCCTTGTTTCGCAAGTGATGGCTCGCGGCGAGCATCAGCGCGTCGTCGGCCAACGGCCCCGTGGGATCCTTCAGCCAGACCGACTTGAGCGCCTCGAGCGCCCGCCCGTTCGTGTCGAAGATCGGACGGCGGCGATCGTGGAAGTTCGGCAGGATCGGCACCTTCCGCGTCGGGTCGAACCGCGAGGCGTTCCCGCTGGGAGCGGGGGGAGGCGTCAGCCGCGGCGTCTCGGCGTTCACCAGTTGAATGTCGCTCGTGGCGACCGGCTCGGGGAAGCCGAGCCAGGTGCGGGCGATCGTGTACATCTTGTGGGTCGCGGCGTCCATGTGCCGCGTCGAGGGGTACTCGTTCATCAAATCGTCGTAGCTGTCCTGCGCCCAGGAGTATTTTTCCTGGGCGAACTGGGCCTCGGCCTTGAGGAACATCGCCTCTTCGCGAACCGGGCTGTGCTTGTACCGCTTGGCGATGCTCTTGAACTGTTTCTCGGCGTCGCGGAATTCGCCGGCGTCGTACAAGGCTTGCGCCTGTTCGAGTTCCTGGCGGCCGGCGGCGTCGCGAAGCGGATCGTGCGGGGGGGCCGACTCGCGCCCCATCACCTTATCCCACACCTGCGCCAGGCGGTTCTTCTCCTCGACTTCCCAGTGGGCCAGCCCCTCGTCCGCCGGTTGCCGCTTCCACGCGGTCGCGTCCAACCCGCGACACCCGGCTGACAGCGCGCACCACGCCGCGCAACCGACGACGAACGTCGAAAGCGACGATCGGCCAGCGCGACGATGGTGGGGCGAGGGGTGCGTCATCCGTGACGGCGGGAAACGAGTTGCGAGTTGCGAGTTGCGAGTGCGACGAGTGGTGAGTACACAGTACCGAGTACCGAGATGCGAGTTGACGGTGGCATCGATCGCCATCGGCGCCCCTACTCGTCACTCGTCACTCGTCACTCGTCACTTCAAATACCGGTGCATTTTCGGGCGGCGGCCCAGCACGTGGGAAATCGCCGCCAGCGTGAATCGCCGCATTTCCTCCAGTTGTCCCGCCGAGACCGTCATGCGGTCGGCGAGCGATTCGTCTTCCGATGAAAACCGCCGCAGCGCCGCGACCGTTCCGGCGGCGATGCGCTGCGAGTCGTATTCGTCCCGCGAACACTCCCGGCAGATCAAGCCTCCGTGCGAGACCCAGTGCGCGAACGTGCCCCCCTTCTCGGGTGAACGACCGCAGACAAGGCAGGCGTCGAGGGCCGGCAACTGGCCGATCTCCCGCAACACCGCCAACTCGAACCGCAGGATCGCGAGTTTCGGTTCCTCCTCCTTCGCCAGGCGGTGCAAGGTGGACTGGGCCGCGTCGTACAGCGCGGCGTGCGGATCGTATTCCTCGGTCAATCCGGAGAGCAGTTCGGCGACGTAGTATCCGCCGTACAAGCCGACGAGGCTCTTGCCGGATGGCCGAAATCGTGAAATGAGTTGGGCTTCGGTGAGAAGATCGAGACCGGACGATTTGCGGAGGAAGACTATGCGACAGGCCGCGAGCAGGTCAAGAGCAGCCTCGAACGGCCCTTTGAGCCGCCGTCCACCTTTCGCCAGGGCGGACGTCCGCCCGAAATCGCGGGTGAAGAACGAGACCACGCGGCTCGACTCGCTGAAGTCGGCCACGCGGATGACGAGGGCCTCGGTCTTTTCGGCGGACATGGGGATCAGCTTCGCGCGGACTCGATGGAAACGGCGGCTGCGCACGCATTCTATCGGCGTGGGACGGATTGCCAATCCGTCCGAGTAGTACGTCCCGCCTGCCGGGCGGGACGTGGGGCGCGGGGGGATGCCTCCGTGACGGCACGGCGTAATCGTCGG
Organism: Planctomycetaceae bacterium; assembly: GCA_040877445.1. Lineage (GTDB taxonomy): Bacteria > Planctomycetota > Planctomycetia > Planctomycetales > Planctomycetaceae > JBBDNT01. The sequence continues at coordinate 4,601 of JBBDNT010000143.1, read as the reverse complement.
TTGTCGGTGGGCGGATCGGGAGCCGTGGGATCACGCGAGGCGTTTCTCATTCCGCACCTTCGTTCCCGCACCCGAGGTCCATTCCGGCGGAATGGACCTACATGTGAACTTCGGTCATATTCCGCCGCGAAACCGCGAGCGTGCGACTCGACCGATCGACGTGGGGACAGTTCATGGCTCACGGAACATCGGCGGCCTCTGCTTCCGCCAGCGGCAGCACGGTGGGAACGGGGTGCGCCTCGAGCACGTCGGCCAACGTGCTGTGGGACTGCACGCGAATCTGCGAGCCAGTTCGCAGCACGTCGAGGTTCGTCAGCACGAGCCGGTCGCCGGGACGAATTCCCGCGTCGGCCGCCTCGTCGTCGTCGGCGACGAGCGCGAGATCGCGGAGCGTGCGGAGGACGCGGACCCGCCGCTCTTCCACCAGGCCGTCCCGCGCGACGAGCACGCGGTCCCCGAGGAGCGCGTCGCGGGGAATGAAGAGCGCCCGTCGATGCGCCGGCCCGTCAATCCGCGCATGCACGAAGGTTCCGGGGAGCAGCGGCGCCGGCTGGTCGCGGTTGTCGACGCGAACGTAAACCATGATCGTCCGCGTCGTCTCGTCGGCGACCGGGGCCGCGCGGACCAACGTCCCCGTCCATCGCGGCGGCGCGGTCTCGTTCGCCGCGAGCCGGACCCGCGGGTACGACGGATCGCCCGCGCCGCCGCCGATGAGATGCGAGAACTTCGCGTACTCGTCGAGAGGCACGGGGACCGGCACCTCGACTTGGTCGACGTCGGTGATCCGCACGAGCGACTCGCCCACGCCCACGTACTGCCCGCGTTCGACGAAGACTTCGCCGAGCACGCCGGAGAACGGCGGATGCACCCGCGTTCGTTCGAGATCCAGCTCGGCCAGCCGCGACGCCGCGCGCTGCGATTCCATCCGCGCTTCGATCTGCTTCCGTTGGCGGGGAATCAATGCGAGGCGGTTTTCGGCTTCGAGAATGGCGTCTTCATAGCGGCGGAGTTCGAGCAGTGCCTGGCTGAGTTGAATGGCGCTCGCCGCTTTGCGTTCGACCAGCAACCGCACCGGTTCGTACTGCTCGCGCTGAAACGTTTCGTGATCCTCGCGGACCTTGGCGAGCGTGCGGGTAGTGTTCGCTTCCTCCTGCTCGAGGCGGTCGAGTTCCGCCTGATCTTCCCGCAGCTTGAGTTGCGCCTGCGCGGCCAACTCTTCATACACGGCCCGATCGATCGACAACAGCAGCGTGCCGGGGTCGCGGCTCGAGGCGCCAGCGGAAACCCGCTCTCCCACCTTCAGCCGGGGGTGGATCTCGACCACTTCTCCCGCGACTTGCGCGGCGACGGCGACCTCGCGTTCGGCGCGGGCGGTGCCGAAACCGGTGACGATCTCCCGCAGGTCGGCGGGGTGAACGTCGAAGACTTCGACGTTGAACACCCGCGGCTCGGGCTGCCGCTCCCCCGGAGGCTGCTTCAGGGCGGCCAGCGCCGCGAACCCGATCGCTCCCAGAACGATCGCCCCGATGCACGACAGCGCGCTGACGAGCGCTCGCCAGCGCAAGCCGCGCCGCGGTTTCGTCACACGCGGCGGCGCGGCCGAGGCGCGGGAACCCGGTTGCGGCATCTCCGGAACGAGCTTCGAGGCCGGCGCGGGGGGTGCGGAACCGGACTGCGCCGCGGAAGCGGGCGGCGCGGCGGGAGCGGACGAAGACGACGCCTGGTGTTCCATCGATTCGGCCGGGGCAAGCGGGAATACGGCGCGACCCCACCCATCATACGCGCCCGGTCAAGGCAGGGCGAGACTCGCCCGGGCGGGCGAAAGGTCGGCTTGACCGCCGCGCTCGAAATCTTCTATAGACTCCCCGGATTGCCTCGGCCTTGAATTCGCTTCCCTTGCCGGTCAGGAGCCGCGTTTCGGATGTGGCCGCCGTTCCCGATACTTCAGCGGTACATCACCCGGGAACTTGTGCGGGTCTTCCTGGGTCTGGTGACGGTGCTGACCGTGATGCTGGTGTTTGTGGGAGTGGTGGGCGAGGCGAAGGAGAACGGCCTGGGGCCGCTGCAAATCCTGCAGATCCTGCCCTACCTGGTTCCCAGCCTGTTGCCCTTCACGATTCCCGCCACGTTGCTGCTGACCGTGTGCATGGTTTACGGCCGCATGGCGGGAAGTTCGGAGATCACGGCGGCGAAGGCGGCGGGAATCAACCTGTTATCGCTGTTGTGGCCGGCGTTCATTCTGAGCGGCGTGCTGAGCGTCTCCTCGATGCTGCTCTCCGACCAGATGATTCCGTGGGCGATGGCCAACATCCAGCGGACGATCGCCGCGGCCATGGAGGACATTCTGCTCGACACGCTCCGCACCCGCCACCAGGTGACGGATCCCGCCCGCGGCGTCGCGATCACCGTGATGGGAGTGGAAGACCGCACGCTGATCATGCCCACGTTCCGTTACGCGCCTGCCGGAAATCCGCCGGTCACGGTTCAGGCGGAACGGGCCACGCTGGAATTCGACGGCGACCACAGCCACGTCATCCTGCACCTCGTCCGCGGCCACGTGGACATTCCGGGACAGCGGCGGGTGTGGTTCGAACGCGAGGACCGCCCCTTTCCCATGCCCATGGAGATCGCCCAGCCGAAACCCAGGCACCAAACGATCGAAGACATTCGCAATGAACTCGCCCAGGTGACGCGGCGGCTCGACCAGGCTCGCGATCAGCGCGACATCAACACTGCCCTGGCACTGGCGCGGGGCGATTTCAACGCCCTCGCCGGTCCCGCCTTTGGCCGTTACGAGTACCAGGTCTCGCAGGACCGCCGGGCCGAGGCGCGATTGCGGACCGAGATGCACAGCCGCGTCGCCCTCTCGCTGAGCTGCTTCGTCTTCGTGCTGGTCGGCGCGCCGGTGTCGATCCTCCAAGCCCGGCGGCAGTTCCTGACGACGTTCATCTTCTGCTTCTTTCCGATCCTGATCGGCTACTACCCGGTCGTGCTGTTGATGATGAACCTCTCGAAAAGCGGCCGCGTCGAACCCGACTGGTCGATGTGGGTCGCCAACGCCGTCATGCTGGTCGTCGGCATGGTGCTGATGCGGAAGGTGCTGCGGAACTGAGATCGCGGATCATCGCTCCGGCGGCGAATCGGAGTGGGGCGCATCGAGGTGCTTCCGCAGCGTCCGCGCGAGGTCGTGTCCCAAGGCCCGCGCGCTGTCGTCGGTGACGGCCTTGCCGTTCGCGTTGGCGTAGGCGATTTCGATCGTCGCCGCGAATTCCACTCCCGGAATCGTCGCCGCCCAGCGGCTGAACGCCTTGCGATTGCCCACCTGCGCGACGGTGTTCCACGACTTGCCGAACGGCAGATTGTTGCGGCGGTCGTAGACGATGGGCCCGGTTCGCGTCTCTTCGAGCAGCTTCGAGAACCGGCCGACCTCCCGCCAGATTTCCTCTTCCGGCCCGCCGACGAAGAACACCGTCTCGTTTCCCCCTTCCCCCAGCCCGCCGCTGATCCAAGGGCAGTGCATGTCCATCGCGAACCGCAGCTTCCCCGCCGACCAGACCGGCAACTTCTCCTTGACCGCGCGGACTTCGGGGTAGATGCCGTCACCCTCGTAATCGCGGTTGTGGTCGTGCGGCTTGCGGTTCTTCCCCTGGTCGCCGTCTTCGACGCCGTCCTTGTCCATCATCGGCACGATGAAGAACTCGACGTGCTCGCGCAACCACTTGCCTTCCTCCGAATCCGACAGCACCTCGTCGATGATCCCTTCGAGCGCGTAGCTCGCCATCATTTCGCACGAATGATGCCGGCACGTGAGCGCCACGCGATGCGCCGCTTCGCCGTCGAGCCGGCCGACGCGCAGCAATTCGACGTTCCGCCCCTTGCGGGTGCGGCACAGCGATTCGACCTTCAAGTGCGGATTGTCCCACGCGACCGGCAGCTCGACGGTGCGATTCCCCCGCGGCGCATCCACATGCCGCGTCGTATGGCGGCGGATGAATGCCTGCAAATCGGCATCCTGATAGGGAAAGGCGAAGCAGAAGCGAATTTCCTTCGCGTCGGCGGGCACGGCGCAGCGAAACGATTTTCCCTGAACCGCCTCCCGGCCGAGCCATTCCCACGTCCGTCCGCCGTCGGCGCTCACCGCCGGCCCGCGCGCGCCGATCGGGTTCGACTGCGTGAACTGCACGGTCAGGTTCCGCCCCGCCGCGCCCGTCACGCGGAATTGCCAGTAGAACCAGTTCCCGGCCGTGTCGCGGAGATCCTGATGCACGTGGATGTGATCGCCCTCGATCTTGTCGATGACGATGTTCCCGCCGGGAAAGTCCGCATCGACGGCGAGCGGCGCCTCGTCCGCACGCGCCATCGAGGCGACGGCGACGAACGCGGCGATCGCGGCGGAAATGGATTCTCGTCGCATGTTGGCGGCTCCTCGGATCAGAGCATGGGCCGTTGTCGCAGCTCGCTTCCGGACGAAATCGCTACGGGGGCGCCCGGAGACTCGGTTCGAATTCGTAGTACGTCGTCAACCTAGATGTTGCCGGTCGATCGGACGGGCGGGTAGGACGGATTTGTAATCCGTCGTGCCCGCCCGCTTCGAAGGCGCC
>JBBDNT010000142.1:0-5064 GCA_040877445.1 Planctomycetaceae bacterium | reverse complement strand
CGGCGGAATGCCGCTTGTTCGAAATCCGCCGGATGCCCGAGCGTCGTGAAGAACGTGCGGCGCCCGCCGTCGGTTTTCGTCCACGCGACCGGTTGTTCCAGAGGGAAGCGACGCTGCTGGTCGGCGTTTTTCTCCGATCCGATCGCCGCGCCGGAGATCAGAGGCAGGCACTCGCCGGCGAGTGGATCGACATGATACAGCCAGCTTCGGCAGCGGAACTCCCCCGCGACGCCGCGCAGAACCGGATGCTCGCGCCTCTCGGGAATCACGGCCGCGGCGGTGCTCGACGAGTGGCCGTGGTGCGTGATCCACTTCTGGCCGAAGAATTCAGTCCCGAAGCGATCGTTCCATTCCGACAATGGATTCCCTGCCGGATACAGAAACGCATGCGTGCTCGTGCGGAATCCGACGAGCGGCTTCTTCGAGCGGGCGAAATCGAGAAGCCGATCGAACTGCTCTTGCGGCAGTTCGCGAAAACGAAGGAAGATCACCGCCAGGTCGGCGGTCTCGAGGGCTTCGAGGCCGGGAATGTTCCGCTTGCAGCGCGGATCCCGCTCGCCGCTCGAAGGATCGACGGCATACAGCACGGTGCATCGCAGGCCGTGCCGCTCTTCGAGAATGCGGGCCACCATCGGCATCGAGATTTCGGAGCGGTACTCGTCGTCGCCGGTGACGAACACGACATGGGGGCGATCGGAAGCCGCGTGGTCTAGCGGAGCCTCGCCGCCGATCGCAGGCGCGCCGCCGATCGCCAATACCGCCACCGCAAACTGCAGCAACGTCCGTGTTTTCATGAGGAACCTCCTCGAGATCGAAGCGACTTCGCCGTGCCGGCATTGTGCGATGTTTCGCGCGATTTCGCCAGCGCGAACGCGCGAAGGTGACATCCTCCCGTCGGCCTTCCGGCTCTTGAGACCGGTGCAGAGGCGGAATATCCTCCATGTGGAATCGAAAGCGCGTCCCGATACCGCGTGGAGTCTGCTCATGTTGCACAGCGCGATGGTCCTGTGGATCGGACTGGCGATCGAAACGCACGGCGCTGCCGCGGACGAACCCGCCGCAGGCGCCTCTGCTGCACTACGTCTCGAAGACGGCGACCGCGTCATCCTGGTCGGGGCGACGTTCCTCGAGCGCGACCGCCACCATGGACGGATCGAAGAAGCGCTCCGCGCCCGCTTTCCCGGTACGAAGCTCTCTTTCCGCGACCTCGCCTGGCCGGGAGATACGGTCGCGGTGCAGATGCGGCCGCTCGACTTCGGCAGCTTCGAATCGCATCTCCGCGCGCAGCGGCCCACCGTCGTCATCGTTTCTTATGGAATGACCGAGGCGTTCGGCGGCGAGAAGGCGCGAGATCGCTTCCTTGCCGACTACCGCAAGTTGCTCGACGTGATCGACAAGACCGAGGCTCGCGTGATCCTGATCGGCCCGCATCGGCACGAAGCGCTCGGTCTGCCGCTTCCCGATCCCCGTCGCCACAACGAAAACCTCCGCCTGTACTCCAAAGCGGTCGCTCAACTCGCGGTCGAACGCGAACGGCCTTTCGTCGATCTGTTCGAGCAGTTCGAGCTGAAAGAGACTCCGCCGATCGCCTATCCGCGGACGGAGAACGGCATCCATCTTTCGGACTTCGGCTATGTCGAGGCAGCCGGCGTAATTGCCCGCGAAGTCGGATTGCTCGCGCCGACGTGGCGGATCGATCTGGACGCGAGCGGAAAGGTCATCGACGCGGCCGGAGTCGCGGTGAAGGAGATCGAGCGGGCGGACCGCAGTCTGAGATTCACCGCCATCGCCTCCGCACTGCCTCCCGACATGCCGGCCGATGCGCCTCCCTCGGGAGAATGGAAGCGGCCCGAGCATGTGCTGTCGATCGCGGGGCTTCCGCCGGGGGACTACGCGCTGCGCATCGGCGGCGACGAAGCGGTCGTCGCGAGCGCGGCCCGCTGGCAGGAGGGGATGTCGATCACCCGCGGGCCGGACTTCGCCCAGGCGGCGCGGCTCCGCGACGCGATCCGGCGGAAGGATCGCCTCTTCTTCGATCGCTGGCGGGCGCACAACGGCGAATACATCTACGGCCGCCGGGCGAAGGCGGGAGGGAACAACTCGGGCAATCCCGCGTTCACCGCCGAGTTTGCCCGTCTCGACCGATTGCTCGAAGAAGCCGACCGGCAACTCGACGAACTCTCCCGCCCGGAGCCGCATCAATATGAACTCGTCCCGCGCTGAGAGACAGTCTTCGAATTTCCCGGAATTGCATCGACGCGGCCATCGTCGTAGCGGAATTCCCAAGAATCCCGAGCGTTTCCGCGCGAGCATCGGAAGTCAACGCCCAAATGAAGGCAATAACATACTTGACTCACCAATGCCCCGTAGCCGGATTCTGGACGTTTGGCACGGTTTTTGCGCTGTCCCTTCAGGATGCGATCCGCACCGCCAAAACGGCAGGCATCACGTCCTGCCCCGCCCGCAAAATCGGCACTTTCGTCAAAGTCGCGGCATCCCCCAAGCCGATACCGGCAGCGAGAGTCTACCGCTGCGCCCATCGTCCGGGAAGGGATGCCCGTGTCGAACTACGCCGACATTCCAGCGATCACGACGTACATCGTTCCGCAGAAACAGGCGGTCAAGCGGCACTACGGTAGTCATCAGTATTTCACGAAGCGGGCGTGGAACGTCATCCAGGCATACATCAAACGGTTCACCCAGCCGGGCGATGTGGTATGCGACCCTTACGGCGGAACTGGCGTCACGATCGTCGAGGCGCTCGGGCTGGGCCGGAAGGGCATCTACCTAGATATTTCCGAGTGGGCGACGTTTCTCGCTCGGCAGATTGCGGTAGCGCCGGTCGATCTCGACTCGCTGGGGGAAGCATTCGCCAAGGTCGAAAAGGCTTGCGAGAAGCCGATCAATCGGTGGTGGGCGTTGACCGCGGATGAGATCCACGATCTGCCGTTGACGCGGTGGTATCCAAAGGATGTCCCGCTGCCGAGAAACGCTGACGTGACACACGTCGAAGACCTATTCACGCATCGGCAACTGCTGGCGCTCAGCGAACTTTATCACCACATTCAGCGGGTCAAGAACCGCACGAACCGCGAACTGCTGCGATACGCATTCAGCGCCACGCTGTATATGTGCAATCGCACGTTCATTTCCGCGAACAACCGCATTGAGTCGCGCGGCGGAAGCAGCATCTTCTCGATCTACCGCTACAAGGTCGCCAAGCGAACAATCGAGTTGAATCCGTGGACCGTCTTCTCCAGAAGGTTCGTCAGTCTCGTCAAGGCGAAGAAGGACACGAACAAGTTCATCGGTGAAGTTCTCGGAGCCAGCGACAACGGCATTTTCCAGAAGGGGTACGCCCAAGAACTGACGCAATACGTGGAGCCGGAAAGCGTCGATTACATTTTCACTGATCCGCCATACGGTTCGCACATCGCGTATCTTGATTTGACGCGGATGTGGGATGCGTGGCTGGGATTCGAGACGACGACCAAAGACTTGCAGGAAGAGACCATCGAAAGTGGCGATGCTCGCCATTCTCCTGAACACTTTCGGTCGAAGCTCGCCGACGGCATCGACCAAATGTTCAAGATTCTCAAGTACGACCGATGGATGAGTCTTGTTTTCGCACACCGCGAACCAGCGATGTGGGACTCAGTCGTCAAAGCCGCCGAGGCGGCCGGATTCGAGTACGTCAATACGGTCGCCCAGCCGCTGAACGTCATATGGTCGATGCACAAGAAGAAAAATCCGCTGACGGTCGTTAGCGGAGAGTTGATTCTGAACTTCCGCAAGGTCCGAAACCCGCGCACTCTGGCCATTACAAGCATCGGCAGTGACGCGGTAAGCATCATCAAGGATAGTGCGGAACTGAGCATCGTAGTCCATGAGGGGGCGACGACGGATCAGATTTACGCGGACCTGATACCGAAACTTTTGGAAAACGGACTTCTAGGAGAGGTGTCGAGCACAATCAACGATCTAACGCCATTGCTCCATGAGGGGTTTCAGTTCGACAAGGAAAACAAGACATGGCATGTTAAGCCGGGTCGTAAGCTGGGTTGTCACATTCCATTGGATCATCGAATTCGATTCTACGTCGTCGATTTCTTGAACCACGCAGCCCGACTCGGAAAGCGCGCCACGATTGATGACATCGCATTTCATGTACTCCCGAAGTTGAAAAACGGACATCAGCCGCGAAAACAGCGCATCGTCGAAGAGTTGCGGAAAGTTGCAGTTCCAATAGAGAAGAAATACTGGGTGTTGCGGACGGAGCAGCAGAACGTGTTCGAGTTCGCATTAGCCGACATTCCGACGGGCCGACCGCTCAGTCTTGCGCAGAAGCCAGAGGGAGAGTACGGGCACAATGAGATTCTCGCGATGATCGCCGACATTGGGATTGCGGCTGGATTCGGCTGTCATATCGGCAAACGGGAACGGGAGACCACACCCAGTCTCGCGGACGTGTCGGCAAAGACGCTGCCGTTCCTGCGAGGTCAGACTAAATCGGTCCGGTCGGTTGTTCAGCAGATTGACGTGTTGTGGCTGGATGCGAAGCGTCCGGAATTCGCGTTCGAGGTTGAACACACTACGTCGATCACGACCGCCCTTGATCGGTTCTTGGAGCTGTTGAAGGCAGAGAAGCTGATGGCGGAACGGCTCGTCATCGTCGCCCCGAAGTCGCGACGGCGGAAGCTGGATCAAGTGCTGAGCAGTTCGCACTACATCGGAGCGCCGATGTATTTGGACCGGAAAGTCCGCTACCTGTGGTACGCCGACGTGCTGAAACTCGCGGCCAGATTCTCCGTCGAGCAGCCAACAAAGCCGACGCTCGCGGGGGCAATCGTCCGCGCACTCCACTCGCCACGGGCCACGAGCAACTAGCGCCCTTCTGGCTTTCGGGACCGCTTCCGGCCGGATGCTGTCGTTACTTCTCGCTTCTCAACCGCTTCCTTCGGCACATTCGCGAGTTTCTGCATCGCCTCGTCGAATTCCGGGATCTTGGTGAACTCGTGCGGTTTCTGACGGTCCTTCCGCTCCGGCATGGCATTCTCCATTCTG
>JBBDNT010000141.1:0-5069 GCA_040877445.1 Planctomycetaceae bacterium | reverse complement strand
CAATCCATCCTACGGTCGACCCACAAGATCAAGGTTGAAGGCGTAGTAGGATGGAATTGTATTCCGTCCGCCGGCAGAACCGCACCGATTCGTGGCGCCGAGCGGCGTCGGGATCGGAAGTCACGTGCGTGACACGTCTCGACGGGCGGGCACGACGGAATACAATTCCGTCCTACCCGCCCATGCATCGCCCCTCATAAGCGAACTCGACGATGTAGTACGAATCCTCCGCCAGTGACGGTGGCTCGGACCTGCGCCCATCATCGTCGCGAGGCCGTCGCGTTCGCGTCTTCCGGTTGCCGGGCGAGGTGGGGGCGGTGATCGTGCGGGGCGTCTTGTTCGCCCAGGTGGTCGACCTTGCCGATCACCGTCACGCCGGTGTCGGTGACGGTGAAGCCGCGGGCTTCGTCCTGCGCGCGGTCGAAGCCGATCTGCATCCCCTCGGGAACTTCGACCCCCTTCTCGATGATCGCCTTCCTGATCTTCGCCCGGCGGCCGATCTGGACCCCTTCGAACAGGATCGAGTCTTCGACGTGCGCCCAACTGTTGACGCGGACTCCCGGCGACAACACCGAACGCTCGACCTTGCCTCCCGAGATGATGCACCCCGGCGAGACCACGCTGTCGAGGGCCATTCCCATTCGCGGGTTCGGCCCCTCCGACTGGGCGAACACGAACTTCGGCGGCGGATAGTGCGGATGGTACGTGCGGATCGGCCACGTCTGGTCGTACAGGTTCAGCTCCGGCTCGACGGTGATGAGATCCATGTTCGCCTCGTAGTAGGCGTCGAGCGCCCCCACGTCGCGCCAGTACGCGCCGCGGCCGGTGTTCTTGTCGCGGAAGGGATACGCCCGCACGTCGTACTCGCCGATGATCGACGGGATGATGTCCTTCCCGAAGTCGTTGTTGCTGCCGTTGATCGTCGCGTCGCGGCACAACTGCTCGAACAGGAAGGTCGTCTCGAAGACGTAGATGCCCATCGAGGCCAGGCAGCGTTCGGGGTCTCCCGGAATGTGGTCGGGATCCTTGGGCTTCTCGCGGAAGCTGACGACGCGGTTCTCGCGGTCCACCTGCATCACGCCGAACTGGTCGCCTTCGTGCAAGGGGACCGGAATGCAACCGACCGTGACGTCCGCCCCGGATTCGAAGTGGTGCTTCAGCAGGTCCATGTAGTCCATCTTGTAGATGTGGTCCCCGGAGAGGATCAGCACGTACTTCGGATCGTACTTCTCGATGGTGTAGATGTTCTGGTAGACGGCATCCGCCGTTCCCTTGTACCAGTGCTCGTCGATCCGCTGCTGCGGCGGGAGGATGTCGACGAATTCGTCGAGTTCGCGGCACAGAAACCGCCAGCCGAGGTTGATGTGCCGGTCGAGACTGGCGGCCTTGTACTGGGTGAGCACCAGCATGCGGCGCAGGCCGCTGTTGATGCAGTTGGAGAGGGCGAAGTCGATGATGCGATACGTTCCGCCGAAGGGGACGGCGGGCTTGGCCCGGTCGCGCGTGAGTGGTTCCAGCCGGGATCCCTTGCCTCCGGCGAGGATCAGCGTCAGCACCTCCTTCATGACCGCTCCCTGCTGCTTCCGCGTGGTGTGTCGTGTGGCCCGGACGACCCGCACTTTCCGGCGCTCCCGCCCCATTATGAAGGACTGCGCCGATTTCACAACCGGAAATCCCCGTGGGGCGGAAATCCCCGTGGGCCGCTTCACCCGGGCGTGCGGCGCGCTTTGCGCGGCACGACCCCGCCGCGTCGCATGGGAGTCGCCATGAGCTGACGGCGCGCGCGGCGCGGCCGAAACCGAAGAGCCATTCGACGCCAAGACCGCGATGGCGAAGAACAGGAGTCCGGCTCGGGACGAGGCATCGCAAGCATCATCAGTGAAGATCAGTGAAGATCAGGGTTCCTGATGCCCGGCAAGTTCACGCGGTGGACGAATGCTCGATGCGAATGAAAGGAACGCTGATCTTCGCTGATCGACGCTGATTTCCCGAGACGCGGCGCCAATCGAGATCGGACTTCGCCGAAGCGAAATCTCCGCGCCCTCGGCGTTCTCCGCGGTTCGATTCCCTGCGCCGCGGAAAGATAGAACCGCCGAGTGCGCCGAGGACGCGGAGAAGACCGGAGAGAGATGGCGTTCGACGGACTCCGCCCGACCGCCGGCTTCCATCCGTGGCATCAGTGACATCCGTGGTCTCCCCGAATTCACGCACGGCGAACGGAAGTGAAACGATCGCAGTGCGAAGTTCCCCTCTCCCAGTTCGTGTGAAAGGGTCGCAGTGACGAGGTGGCGCTCCGAGGTCGGCCGCGTCGCCGGATCGGCGTGCATCGAACGCCGGCTCGATCCGAATCACGATCGCGGGGATGTCGTGGCCGGCCGTGGACCCTCACCCTACCGTCTACCCCCGCAAAGCCGGGGAGAGGGGACGACTGCCGCGGTCGCGGCCATGAAATCGCAGAGTGCGTCGCACGCCGCGTTGCTCCCGGTGAGAGGTGCGTTCGCCCGGCGCACCGCGAGCGGTTCCGATTCCGCGCGGCTCACGGTTCGGCGGGCGGACCGGCGGGGATCGCCAACGCCGTCGCGTCGATGCCCGGCGCGGCGGAAGAGCGGCGGGGGGCGTTCCACGAAATCACGCCGCAAGCCGCCGGAGAGCGTTCGCTTGCGGCGAACTCGAACGATGCGGCGACCAATCCTTCGAGGGCGATCTCCGGCTCCGTCGAATTGCCCGCGGATTCGATGGGCCGCGGATGGCGGGCGGCAATGCGCGCTCCCGCGGAAATCAACGAGCCTTCGCCCGTCATCTCGATTTCGGAGGCGACTCCCGCCGACAATGCCGCCGGAGACAATTGGAACAGTGCACCGTCGGCCGCGAGGTCGAACACGCAGTCCCGCGCGTCGAAGAGGAACCGCCCGCCGCTCCGCGCGGGAGACGCGGCGACGCGCAGCAGCCCGGCCGATTCCCGCAGCGTGACGTTGCCGACCGCGATCCGCAAATCGCTTCCCGCCGTCGGCAACGACTGTGCCTCGATCAGCGGTCCGCCTCCGGTCGCGAGGCAGTTTTCGAAGTCGATCCTTCCGGGAGACGTCGCGAGGCCGACCGCCGCGCCGTCCGAATACGTCGCGAAGACGGTGTTCTTGACGCGGATGCGCGTTCGCGCGGCGTTGCGGGGATCGAGGCCTATCCAGAGGATCGCGGTGCGTGTCGGATCGATTCGAGCGTTCGCGGCGGATGGCGCGTCGCGCATCGCACCGGAGGATGCGTCGCGGAAGCTGCACCCCGCGACCGCCAGATCGAGCGCCCGCACGACGACCAGTGATTGCGGCGCGGCGTGCGCCGATGCGGCGCTCGAAAGTTCGTCGTCGTTCGCGCCCGCGCGGGGACGCACGTGGCTGAGATGCACGTTGTCGAGGGTGACCGATTCGGCCCACAGTTCCAGCGGGCGGTCGGTGACGACGATTTCCGGCGTGCGTCCCCGCGCGCCGCGAATCGACAGCGCGCCGACGACTGAAACTTCGGCCGCGGCATACGGGCCGTCCGTCTCCAGAAGGATCACGCCGTCGGCGTTCGGCGCGGGCAGCGGCAGCAATTCCGGATGCGCGGGATCGCGCGGCATGTCGGCGGGTTCATTCGAGGTCGTCGCTCCGGCGGGTTCGGCGGCTCCCTCGATTCCCAATCGTTTCGAAACCCGAGCCGCGATGTGCAGCAACTCGCTGCGCGCTCCCTGATCGACCAGCGCCAGCACCGCGCCGGACAGCACGAACAGCGCCGCGAGCGTCGCCGGCCAACGAGTCGAGCGGAAACCGCCGGCGAGGCGCGGCACGCTCGGCAAAGCCGTGTTGAAGCATGCGACGAAGCGGGACAGTTTCCGTCGATCGCCGCGCCGCGGCCGGCCGATTCGTTCCGCGACTTCGGCGAACGATCGAGGCCTCTGGGCGCGATCGAAGGCGGTGAAGCGGCGGATCATCTCGGCGAGTGGGGGCGGCGTGTCCGGCGCCCATTCACGCACGTCGGCGATCGGCTTCGTCTGATGGGCGGCGAGTTTCGCCAACGGGTCGCCGGTGGGAAACGGCGGCCGTCCGGCGAGAAGCTGCCACATCAGGCAGCCGAGCGCGTACAGGTCCGAAGCGGCGTCCGCTTCGCGGCCGGTCGCAATCGACTCCGGGGCGACGCCGTCGTAGCGATCCGGCGGATGGCCCCAATGCACGAACAACTCCGGACGCAGCGCCGGCGCGACGCCGGCATCGACCAGCACAGCCGCGCCCTGTTCCGTCAGGCGGACGTTGTTCAGCCGGATGTCGCCGTGAATCGCGCCGCGCTGTTCGAGGCTCGCGAGTCCGTCGACGAGTTGCCTGGCGATCGCCGCCACGTATTCCGGCTGAAACCGCCCGCGGCGGACGAGCAATTGCCCCAGGTGCAATCCGGGGACGTATCGCGACACGAGGACGATCCGTCCTTCCTGTTCGAGGGCCGCATGCGGCGCGGCGGCGAACGGATGAGCGTGCCCCTCGAGCTTTTCGATGAGCGATGCGAGGCGCTCGAGATCCTGCGGAAGCGTTTCGACGGGGCCGGAGACGAGCTTGAGAACGCACCGCTCGTTCCCCGCGCGGAGCCGCGCCAGAAAGGTCGCCGCGTCCGGACCGCGTCCCAATCGATCGACCAGCAAACAGGGGCCCTGGACGATTTCGTCCGGATCGGTCTCCAGCAACGATGCCTGGAAAGGAGTCAGCCGGCGGGCCTGGACGAGCGCGTCGATCCACACGGAGTCGAACGCCGGCAGATCGCGCGCGAGCTTCCGCACCCGCGCCCGGCAACGGCGCAGGTCGGCGGCGGTGCAGAGATTCCACTCGATCAATCTCCGCAGCAGAAGGCTCGACGTGATCTCGACCAACCGGGCGATTCCTTTCGAAACGATCGGCGAAGTCGGCGCGGCGAAGCCGCAACCGAACGCGAAACGAATGACATTAGTTCCAAGTTCCCGACGGACCAGCGTCCGCTGCGCAAGACCTTTACGCTGAAAGGGCCAAGTGTCAGTCAAAAGAGGTCACTATTTTGTTCGCGCGACGACAAAG
>JBBDNT010000140.1:0-5079 GCA_040877445.1 Planctomycetaceae bacterium | reverse complement strand
GAGCGTGTCGGCGCATCGCTGGGGGCTGCGCTTCGCTTCGACCCCAGCCACCCCTTGACGATTCACACCACGGTCAATCAAATTCCCGCCGTTGCCTTAACACTGAAGAGACCTTCCGATGCGGGTCTTCCTCACTGGCGTCGCCGCGAGCCTTCTGTGCGCGTGGGCCATGATTCCGGTCGTTGCGAACGAGCCGGGTTCCGCGACACGCGCCGACGCCGAACTTGTCGACGAGCCGCTGTTCTCGCGGCACGTGATCCCGCTGTTCAGCCGATTGGGATGCAACGCCGGGGGCTGCCACGGCAAGGTGAAGGGTGAGAACGGATTTCGGCTGTCGCTGTTCGGCGTCGATCCGGCGGCGGACCACGCCAGTCTGACGCGGGAGTTCGCCGGTCGCCGCGTGAATCTCGCCGATCCCGAAGCGAGTTTGCTGTTGCTCAAGCCGAGCGGCGGCGTGAGCCACGGCGGCGGGAAACTCTTCGACCCGGGCAGCCCCGAACATCGACTGTTGCGCGCCTGGCTCGAACGGGGCGCGCCGCTCGACCCGCGGGAGAAGTCGCAAATCGAGCGGCTGGTCGTCACGCCCCAACAGCGCACGATTCCGGTGGGCGAGACGTATCCATTGAAGGTCGAAGTCCATTTCCGCGACGGCGGAAGCGAAGACGTCACCCGCCTGTGCCGCTTCGAGCCGGTCGACGGCGACGTGGCGGAGATCGACGCGCGGGGAATCGTGACGGCGAAAGGGATCGGCGACACGGCGATCGTCGTCCGCTACGGAGCGGAGCCGGCGGTCGCGATGGCGATGGTTCCGGGCACGCCGGTCGAGTTCCCGCAGGTCGCGGCGCACGATTTCATCGACGAGCATATTCTGGCGAAACTTCGCGCGTTGAACGTCCCCCCGGCGGAATCGTGCGACGATGCGACGTTTCTCCGGCGCGCCTCGCTCGACCTGGCCGGCGGACTTCCCGACTCCGAAGAAGTCCGCGGGTTTCTCGCCGACCAGTCGCCGGACAAGCGGGCGAAGAAGATCGACGAACTGCTCGAACGGCCGGGGCACACCGCCCTGTGGGCGACGAAGCTGTGCGACATCCTCAAGCCTTCCGGCTACAACGCCAACTACGCGCTCGTCGAGCCGGCCGAGAATCGCCGCGTCTACGATTGGGTTCGCGCCCGCCTGACGGAGAACGTTCCCTACGATCAGCTCGCCGAACGCATTCTGACGGCGACCAGCCAGGAGGGGCGATCCTACGAGGAGTGGATCGAGGAGGCGCTCACGCTCGCCGAGGAAAACGCGCGCGAGGCGCGCGAGCTGCCGGCCTACGCGTCGCGGCACACGCTCGACCTGTACTGGCAGCGGGAGCGTTCGACCGGCGTGAAGGGGGCGATTCAGGTGTCGCACGCGTTTCTCGGTCTGCGGATGGAGTGCGCCGAATGCCATCGCCACCCGCACGACATCTGGAGCCAGGACGACCTCTTGAGCTTCGCCAACTTCTTCAATCAGCTCAAGGGGGCTCGTTCTCCCGACAAGAAGGCGATGCCCGAAGCGATTCTGAAGATGTTCGAGGAACTCCCCAAGCAGGCCAAGGAACTCGACGCCCCGCTGAAGGAACTGCGCGACAAGCGCCTGAAAGAGGCGACCGCCGCGGCGAACAAGGCCCGCGACGAACTGAACCGCGCCCGCAACGAGAAGAAGGGGGCCGAGGTCATCGAGCCGCTGGAACAGGAACTCGCAGCCCGCGAGGCGGAACGGGACGAGGTCGCGGGCGAAATCGCCGAGCTCGAGGCCCGCCGCGGACGAATGACCAACGGTCCGAAGCGGTTCGGCACCGACGTCCGGCACGACGATTCGAAACGCGATTTCGCCAGCGTCAGCAGTCCGCTCGGTTCGCAGAAAAGCGAGACCTTCCGGCTGCTGGGGGATGACGGTTCGATCGACGTTCCGCAGGACCAGGATCCGCGGCCGCTCGTGGTGGAATGGCTTCGCCGGCCGGACAATCCCTTCTTCGCGAAGGCGATCGTGAACCGGGTCTGGGCGCATTACTTCGGGCGGGGAATCGTCGATCCGCCGGACCATCTTTCGCCCTTGAATCCGCCGTCGCATCCGGAATTGCTGGACGAACTCTGCCGGCGGTTCATCGCCCACAAGTACGATCTCCGCTGGCTGCACCGCACGATCGCCAACAGCCGCGCCTATCAGCAGTCGTCCACGCCGGCGACGGTGGATCCCGCGCGAATCGGCGCCGCCCGGCGGAACTTCGGCGCGTTCGAATTGCGGCGTTTGCCCGCGGAGGCGCTGGTCGATGCGATCGACCATGCGACCGGCACGGTCGAGGAGTTCCCCGCCGGCCTGTTCCTGCCGGAGCAAGCCAAGGCGATCGAGGTCGCGGGGGTCACGAGTTACAAGAAAGGGGAGGCCCCGTTGAGCTACGCCTTCCGCATTTTCGGCCGGCCGACGCGCGACACCGAGGTGCAATGCGACTGCGAGCGCGACGCGAACGCCACCATCGTGCAGACGCTGTACCTCGCGAACCATCCGCGGGTGCTGGAGAAGATTTACGGAGAAGGCCGGGTGACGCGGCTGCTCGAAGCGGTCTCCGACGACGACGCCCGCATCGACGAACTCTATCTCGCCACGCTCACCCGCTTGCCGAACGACGGCGAGCGGGCGGCGTGCCTCGACTACGTGCAAGGCCGCGAGTCATCGCCGCGCGCCTTTCAGGACGTGCTGTGGAGCCTGTTGAACACCCGCGAGTTCGTCCTGAATCATTGACCGATCGAATCCTTCGATGCGAATGCGACTCCTCTGCGCTCTGCTCGCGTTGGCCGGCACGGCCCGAACCGCCGTCGCGGAGGAGGTGTCGTTTCGCCGCGATGTCGCTCCACTGCTGGTGAATCGCTGTCTGGCGTGCCACGGGGAGCGGAAGTTTCAGGGCGAATACCAGTTGCACACGTTCGCGTCGCTGCTCGAACCGGGCGAATCCGGGGAACCGCCGATCGTGCCGGGCAAGCCGGACGACAGCTACCTGCTGTCGTTGCTCGTCGAGGAAGAGCCGTCGCTCCGCATGCCGCGCGACGCCGACTCGCTCACGAAGGAGCAGCTCGACCGCATTCGCCTCTGGATCGCCGCGGGAGCGAAACTCGACGGCGGCGACCCGGCCGCGAGCCTCGTCAGCCTCGCCGAGTGGAAACATCCCGCACCGCCGGAGGCGTATTCCCGCCCGTTGCCGGTCACCGCGGTCGCGTTCCATCCCGAAGGCAAGGAACTCGCGATCGGCGGGCTGCACGAAATCACCGTCTGGAGCGTCGAGGACGGCACGCTGCTGCGACGCTTCCCCGACATCGCCGAGCGGACCTACGATCTCGCCTACGACAAGGCGGGCGCCCGCCTCGCGATCGCCGCGGGCACGCCGGGACGACTGGGCGAAGCGAAGGTCCTCGACGCGAACGACGGCAAGCTCCTCGCGCACTTCGGCTCGATGGCCGACTGCGCCTTCGCCGTCGCCTTCAGCCCCGACGAAAGTCGACTCGCCGTCGGCGGGGCCGATCATCTCGTGTGGATTCACGACGTGGCGACCGGCAAGCAGGAGCGAGTCTTCAAGGACCATTCCGACTGGGTGCTCGACGTCGCCTGGAACCCGGCGGGAACGCGGCTCGCCACCGCCAGCCGCGACAAGACCTGCAAGATTTTCGACGTCGAAACCGGCGAGACGGCGGCCACCTTCCCCGACCACGCCGAGCCGGTGTACGCCGTCGCCTGGGACGGCGACGAACGCGCCCTGAGTTGCGGCGGCGACGCGCGCATCCGCCACTGGATCGCCGGCGACCCCGGCTGGGAAGATCCCGAAAAGATGACCAAGAAGAAACGGCATCAACTGGCCGAAATCCGCGGCTTCGGCGGCCCGGTGCATCGTCTGGTCGCCTGCGACGGCGAGTTGTTCGCCTGCTCGACCGATCGCACCGCCCGCCAGTTCGGAATCGAGAAGCGCAACCAGATCCGCGCTTTCGAGGGGCATTCCGAATGGTTGTTCGCGATCGACTATCACCCGGAAAGCAAACTGCTCGCCGTCGCCGGCTTCGACGGCAACGTCACCCTCTGGAAAACCGATGCGGCCGATGCCGGCGAGATGAAGCTCCGCACGTTCCTCGCCGCGCCGGGACTCGCCGCTCCTCCCACTGCGACATCGACCTCCGCGGAACCCTGACGACACGACGCAAGCTCCGGCCGCGCGAACCATCATCCCGACGACTTTCCTCCAACCACACCCCGCCATGACAATGAATCAGCGAACGAGCCGCCGCCGCGGCGAACTGGGCTGCCCGGGCTTCCGCAATCTCGGCCGCCGCGACTTTCTGCGCGTCGGCGGGGCCGGCTTGTTCGGCCTGTCGATGATCGACATGCTCCGCGCCGCGGCGCCCCGCGAGAACGCCCCGCCTCCCAAAGCCAAGCACATGATCCTCGTCTGGCTCAACGGCGGGCCGCCGCACCAGGACATGTTCGACATGAAGCCCGAGACGCCCCCCCCGTGGGGCAGCGAGCTCAAGCCGATCGAAACCAACGTCCCCGGCATCGAGTTCTGCGAGCTGATGCCCCGCCTCGCCCGCATGGCCGACAAGTTCAGCATCCTCCGCTCGGTCGGCATCGGCACCGAAAAGTGGGAGCACAGCGGCGGGCTGTACTGGCTCTCCGGAAATCCGCGGACCAACCAGGGGGGCGTCAAGAACCCCTCGTACGGCAGCGTCGTCTCGAAGGTCCGCCCCGCTCCGCGCGGCTTGCCGACCTACGTTTCGTTCGGCGAGTACAAAGACGCCGGCGACCTGCACGTGAACTTCCTCGGGCCGGCTCACGACCCGTTGCGGTTCGCCCCCGGCGACCGCCGCGACGAAATCGCCAGAATGCTCACGCCTCCCGCGCAGCTCGAGTTGAAGGATCTCGACCAGCGCGAAGCGCTGCTCGAGTCGCTCGATGGGCAGCTTCGCGCGATCGACCGGGCCGAGCCGCTCATCGAGGGGCTCGACAAGTTCCAACAAGGCGCGTTCGACCTGCTCCGCTCCCCCGCGCTCCGCGACGTGATCGACCCC
>JBBDNT010000139.1:0-5104 GCA_040877445.1 Planctomycetaceae bacterium | reverse complement strand
GATCGACATGAGCGAGTACATGGAGAAGCACAACGTCAGCCGGCTGATCGGCGCTCCGCCGGGCTACGTCGGCTACGAGGAGGGGGGCCAGCTCACCGAGAAGATCCGCCGCCGGCCCTACGCGGTGGTGCTGCTCGACGAGATCGAGAAGGCCCACCCGGACGTGTTCAACATGCTGCTGCAGATCATGGAGGAGGGGCACCTGACGGACAGCTTCGGCCGCAAGGTCGATTTCAAGAACGTGCTGCTCATCATGACGACGAACGTGGGCGCGCAGACGATCGCCCACGGCGGCGGGTTCGGCTTCGGCAAGAAGGACCAGGAGGCCGGCCACGAGCAGATGAAGCGGACGCTGATGCACGACATCGAGCGCGAGTTCAAGCCCGAGTTCCTGGGCCGGCTCGACGAGGTCGTCGTGTTCCACAAGCTCAACGAGGGGGATCTCAAGCTGATCGTGGACATCGAGCTGTCCAAGGTCCGCGAGCGGCTCGGCGAGCGGGGCGTCAAGCTGGTGCTCACCGACGACGCCAAGGAGTTCATCATCCGCAAGGGGCACGAAGGCGAGCAGCTCGACTACGGCGCCCGCCCGCTCCGCCGCTCCGTCGAGCGGTACATCGAAGACCCGCTTTCGGAAGAGCTCCTCCGCGGCGCCTTCGAGGGCCAGAACCTCATCACCGTGCAGGTGAAGGAGGTCGGCGACCAGAAGCAGCTCGAGTTCATCGGCTCGGTCACCGAGGAAGGCGAACTCGCCACGGTCGGCGCCGCCGCCGAAGGCGAACCGGCCGAATCGCACGAGTGAGAAACGAGGCAAACGCTCCCGAGTTCGACGCAACGACCCGGACGCTTCAAGCGTCCGGGTCGCGTGCCGGTTAGCCGCGACCCGAAGCCGAGCGGCGCAGCCACGAGCGCAGGGGAGCGCGATCGCCGCGCGCCGGGCGCGTCATCCAAGTGGTGTCCGCTGGACGACCAACGATGGGGAGGAACAACCCATGCCGATGCATGATTGGTCGACCGTCGATGCGAACGTGTTCCACCATTTTCATCAGGCTTGGACGCTCGCGATCTGCAACAGACTGAACGCGGGACTTCTGCCGCCGGGCTTTTCGGCACTTGTCGAGCAACGCGCGGGGGGACTGGAGCCGGACGTGCTGGCGCTCGAACGGCCATCGTCGCCGCGCGCCGATCCTACGGGAGGCGTCGTCACCGCCGCTCCGCCGAAAACGAGCCTGGTCGTGCAAGCCGGCTCGGAACTTTCGGCACGGGGTAATCGCATCGCCATCCGGCATCGGTTGGGCGAGGTCGTGTGTGTGTTGGAGATCGTGTCGCCCGGCAACAAGAGCGGTCGCGCGGCGTTCCGCTCGTTCGTGGCGAAGGCGATCGAGTTCCTGGGGCACGGGATTCACCTGTTGCTGATCGACATCCTGCCGCCGACGACGCGCGATCCGCAGGGAATCCACAAGGCCATCTGGGACGAGATCGAGGAGGAGCCGTTCGAACTGCCGCCGGGAAAGCCGCTCACCTTGGCCGCTTACGTCGCCGGGGACGCGTTCGCGGGCGACAAGACCACCGCCTACGTGGAGTGGGTGGGCGTCGGCGACCCCCTTCCCGACATGCCGGCGTGGCTGGACCGCGGCGGGTACGTCCCGGTTCCGCTCGAGGCGACGTATCAAGCCGCGTGGACGACCTGCCCGGCCGATTTGCGCACGCTGGTCGAGACGGGCAAACTCCCGGGGGAAGAGTGATCACTGTGCCCCAATAAGATATTCCCGCCACCACTCCAGAATTCGCCGCAGCCGGTCGATCCGCAAATCCGGCGGGCCGCCGCGGCTCATGCCGTGGCTGGTTTCAGGGGGATAGCGCACGAACCGCGTCGGCACGCCGCGGTGCTTGAGGGCCGCGAACACCTGTTCGCCCTGCTCGATGTTGCACCGCAGATCGCCTTCGCTGTGGATCACGAGCGTTGGCGTGCTCACGTTCGCGAAATGCTTCAGCGGGCTTTGCTCCCAGATGAGGTCGATGTCGTCGCAGGCGTTGCTGTCCCACGAGCCGCCGCGGATCAGCGGGATATCGCTCGAGCCGGCCATGCTCACGAGGTTCGACACGCAGCGGTCGGTGATGGCGGCGGCGAACTCGTCGGTGTGGCCGATCGCCCAGTTCGTCATGAACCCGCCGTAGCTGCCCCCCATGATGCCGAGCTTTTGCGGGTCGACGTCCGGCAGCGACTTCAGGTGATCGCGGAGGACGCACACGTCCTCCCAGTCGGGCCCGCCCCAGTTCGCCTGGATCGCGAGGCAGTGCGCTTCGCCGTACCCTTTGCTGCCGCGCGGATTGCAGTACGCGACGACGTACCCCGCGGCGGCGAGCGTCTGGAACTCGTGGAAGTAGGTTTCGCCGTATTGCAGATGCGGCCCGCCGTGGACTTCGATGACCGCGGGGCGGCGCGAAACCGCAAGCGGCGCGCTCGCCGGGGGACGGAGGATCCAGGCTTGGAGTTTGGTGCCGGAGGGCGTGTCGAGCCACGTCGGCTCGGGCATCGCGAGATCGAGTTCGGCGAGCAGCGGGCCGTTGAAGTCGGTGAGCAAGTGGGGCGGACATCCTTGTCTGCCCGTCTCGGAGATCCCGCCTTCATCGACGCGGCCGGGGGGAAAGCCTGCCCCACGACCCAGCACCGCGATTTCCGGCGGGGCGAGCGGATCGGACGCACACGCCGCCAGGCACTCCCCTGCGCGGTCGAAGTCCCCCGGCACGATCACGCGCCGGCCCGAGGTGTGCACGGCCACGTCGCCGCCAGCGACCCCGATCGAAGCGAGATGCTGCTCGCCGTGCCGGCCGAGTTGGAAGAAGATCTCGTCCGAGTTCGGCCGCCAGAAGAGATTGGTGGCGAAGTCGATCTCCGCCACGTCGCTGCTCGTGACGGCCATCAGGCACAGGTCGTGCTTCTCGAACAGGTCGCGCGGGTTCCCTTTCTCCGAGTCGCAGACGAACAGCCGGAAGTTGCGGATCCCCCAGATTTCCCGCCCCGGGGCGATCGCCAGCGCGATCCGCGTTCCATCGGGCGACCACCGCACGCACCCCTTCTTGCCTTCGGGCAGTCCGGGAACCTCGCGCACTTCGCCAGTCTGCGCGTCGACGCGAAACAGCGACGACAGCCAGGGCCGCAGGACCGCGTCGTCGTGCGGATTGGCGATCACCGCCAGTTCCGACGAGTCGGGAGACCAGTCGAAGTCGAACGTCCCCGGCTCGTCCCGATCGAACAGCAACGTCGATTCGCCGGTCGCCGCATCGACGAGATACAGCTTGAATCGCTGCTCGCCGAAATACCCGTCGCCGTCGAGCCGGTAGTACAGGCTCTCGAACACGCGGGGGGGCGTGCTCGCGCCGCTCGCCTCGCGCGATTTCTTCGCGTCGGCCGTCCAGTCGGGATGGGTCTCGCGGAAGGCGACGGCGAGCTTCGTGCCGTCGGGCGACCACTTGAATCCGCGAATCTTTCCTTCGGGAAAATCGGTCAGCGGGGCCGCCTCGCCCCCGGCCGCGGAGATGACGTGAATCTGCGGCGGCGATTTTTCCTTCCCCTTGCCGCGCTCGCCGATGAAGGCGATTCGCGAACCGTCGGGGGACCAGCGGCCGTGCGCGTCCTTCCCGCCGGCGGTGAACTGCCGCGGCGCGCCGGCTCCGGGCGACTTTCCCTCGACCGGCACGACCCACAGGTTCGTGACGTATTCGTTCTTCTCGCCGATGTGCTTGCGGGCGAACAGCACGCGCGAGCCATCGGGGGCCATCCGCGGATCGGAGACGACGACGAAGCGCGTCAGATCCTCGGGACGCACGGGGCGCGATTGCGAAGATCGAAGACATTCGCGGTCTGTTTTACGGCTCTTCGGCATCTTGATCCGTCCATACTTCGACCGGCAAGCCGTGATGGCACCGCGAAGAGCAATGACTTCGAGGACTCGTTCTTCGTCCTTCGTTTCTTCGTGACCTGGCGGTTGGATCGCCTCCCCCCGCTGACGCGGGAGGCTCGCTGTACGTCGTCAAATACCGTTCGTGGAACTCCTCGCGGGACGTCACGTCACCGCTGCGGAGCGCGCCGGGAGCGAGGATTTGCAGACCACTGGCCACCGTGGTTCACCTTTTCGTTGGAGTCGCGGAAAGCCGCACTCCATTCTACACCGTCGCCGGCCCGCCGCCAGCGAGGATCCCGCGGATGCGTTCGAGGATCTCCCGCGGTTCGGCCATGCGGCCGGGGCCGATGGTGCCGCAGCTCAGCCAGCCGCTGCCCGGTTCGACGAACAGCACGCCGTCGTCGCGGAGTTGCTGCACGTTCCGCTGCACGGCGGGCTTGGCCCACATTTCGCTGTTCATCGCCGGGGCGACGAGCAGCGGGCAGGCGATCGCCAAGGCCAGCGTCGAGAGCAGGTCGTCCGCCAGGCCGTGCGCGAATTTCGCGAGCACGTGCGCGGTCGCGGGGGCGACGACCATCAGGTCGGCTTGCTCCGCCAGGCCGATGTGCTCGCCGCGGAAATGCGCGCGGGGGTCGAAGAGGTCGCGATGGACCGGTCGGCCGGTGAGCGCTTCGAAGGTGGTCTTGCCGATGAACTCCTCGGCGGCGTGCGTCATCACCACCGAGACGCCCGCCCCCGCCTGCACGAGCTTGCTGGCGAGGTCGGCCGTCTTGTACGCGGCGATCCCGCCGCTCACGCCGAGGAGGATTTCACGGCCTTGCATGGGGAGGAGAAGTTACGAGTTACGAGTTGCGAGTTGCGAGTGACGAGTTGCGAGTGACGAGTTGCGATCGGACTCCCGATGCGATCTTACTCGTCACTCGTCACTCAGTAGTTCCAAAGTTCCGAGTTCCATTTCGGAACCCAACGACCGGAGATCACTCCGCCCTTTCGGAACTTGGAACTCGGAACTTGGAACTTGGAACTACTGTCACTCGTCACTTCAAGTTCACAAATCGTCGAGGCCGGGACCGCCGGCGTCGATGGCGGCCCCCGCGTCCACGGCGTCGCCGGCGGCGACCGCGAGCCGGCCGGACGTGTCGAGGAAGATCTTGTCCTGCATGATCTCGGCGACGACGATCGCCATCTTGTCGTTGGTCTGC
>JBBDNT010000138.1:0-5129 GCA_040877445.1 Planctomycetaceae bacterium | reverse complement strand
CGGCCCGCGCCGCGGCGGCGTGCCGCACGGTCGCGGGCTGGCGCGCGCCGGGGACGTTCGGCATTCTGATGTATCATCGCGTCACCGACGCCGTTCCCGATGCGCCGTTCCCCACCTGGAACGTCACCCCGCGCAGGTTCCGTTCCCAGATGCGGGGGCTGATCGCGCGGGGCTATCGGCCGCTGCATTTGCGCGACGTGCTCAAATTGTGCGCGGCGGGACGGCCGATTCCGCGGCGATCGTTCGTCGTCACCTTCGACGACGGTTACGAGAACAACTACACCGACGCCTATCCCATCCTGCGCGAGATCGGCGTTCCGGCGACGATCTTCCTCGCCACCGCCTATCTCGACGGCCGCACGCCGTTCCCCAACGACGACTGGGAGGCGGCGGGCACCGCGAAAGTGCCCATCGATTCCTGGAGGCCGCTCGCCACCTGGCAGTGCAAGGAAATGCAGCGGGGCGGGTTGATCGACCTCGGCACGCACACGCACACGCACGGCGACTTTCGAAACAAGCCGGAGTTGCTGTATCGCGAGTTGCGATTCTCGCTCGACGTGATGTGGAAGAAGTTCGGCCTCGAAGACGCCACGTTCGCGTTTCCGTACGGAACGAAGCGGCTCGGCTTTTCGGGGCCGCCGCTCGACGAGGCCGCCCGCGACGCCGGCGTGCTGTGCGCTCTGACGACCGAAGGCGATACGATTCATCCCGCTGACGATCCCTTCGACTGGGGACGTTTCACCGCCGAGCAAAGCGACACCGCCGCCACGCTCGCCGCCAAGCTCGACGGCTGGTACGGCGCGGCCCGCAACCTGTGCCGCCTGCTGAGTCCGCGGAGGCTGCTCCCGCGACCGGCCGAGAACGGAACCCCCGAACGCGCGATGGCGGGGGCGATTCATGGATAGCGCGCCCTCGACCGACCCGATCGAGATCCTTCCCAACGCTTGCGGTTTCGCGCCCTCGCGGTTGATCGACCGATTCCGCGCCGCGCTCGCCGACTCGTTCCTCCGCAAAGGCGCGCTGTCCGTCTTCGACCAGGCGATCGTCAGCGGGACGAGCTTCGTCACCAGCGTCGTCCTCGGGCGGACCTGCGCCAAGGAGGAGCTTGGCGTGTACTTCCTCGCGCTGAGCGTCGTGATGTTCGTGCGGGGCATCCAGGAGCAACTCGTCTCCGCGCCGTACATGATCTACTGCAACCGCCGCGCGGGGGACGAACTCGCGAAGTACGCCGGCAGCTCGCTGATCCATCAGTTCGCGGTGACGGCCCTCGCGCTCGCCGGACTCGCGGGGCTGCTCGTGTGTCTCGGATTGGGTTACGGACCGGCGGGACTGTCGGCCACGGTGTGGGTGCTGCTGGGGGCGGCGCCGTTCCTGTTGTTGCGCGAGTTCGTCCGGCAGTACGCCTTCTCGCATTTCCGCATGAGGACCGCGATCGCCGTCGACGCCGTCGTCGCCGCGCTGCAGCTCGGCGGATTGCTCGCCCTGGCCGCGACGGGAATGCTGTCCGCCCCGGCGATCTTCGCGGTGATGGGCGCGGCGTGCGCCGCGGCGTGCGCGATCTGGTGGACGCTCTCGCGCGGCGAAATGCGCATCGGCCGCGCCCGCTGGCTGCCCGACTGGAAGCACAACTGGCGGTTCGCCCGCTGGGCCGCGGCCAGTCAACTCGTGGGCTGCTCGGCCCCGTACATTCTGCCGTGGGTGCTGGCGATCGCGCACGGCGAAGCGGAGACCGGCGTGCTCGCGGCGTGCACCACGCTCGTCGGGCTGGGCAACATGTTCGTGATGGGGTTGAGCAACTATCTCAGTCCCAAGGCGGCCCATGCCTTCGCGCACGGCGGCCGCGACGAACTGACCCGCGTGTTGTGGAAGACGGCCCTGCTGTTCAGCGCGACGCTCGGCTCGTTCCTGCTGTTCTGCCTCGCGACGGGAGACTGGCTGGCGGTGTTCGTGTACGGCGACAAGTACGCCGGCGCGGGAATGGTGCTCGCCCTGCTCGCCGCGGGTTTGTGGGCCAGCAGCATCGCGATCACCGCGGGCAATGGATTGTGGGCGATCGAGCGGCCGCAGGCCAACTTCTTCGCCGACGTCTGCACGCTGACCGCCACGATCGTCGCGACGGCATTGCTGGTCCGCCCGTTCGGCGTGGTCGGCATCGCGCTCGCCTCGCTGATCGGCAGCACGACGAGCGCGGCGGTGCTGTGCTTCACGTTGCGGCGGTTCGTAGTGACTGAGTTCGTAGCGACCGGCTTCAGCCGGTCCCGCCAAACGAGCATCCACGGAGCATCGAACGACCTTCCCTGAGTCGAGTCACTACGAGCCCTTGTTCCGGCACGGTCTCTCGACCGTGCCGGAGCGTCCGACCGTCGGGTCTCCGGCCGACCGTGTGGCGTTGGTGGCGGAGTTTGGAGCGGGCGGTGGAGACCTTCGGTCGGAAAACGTGACAGGGTCGGGAGACCCTGCCACAACTAGGTCGTAAAATGTGGCAGGGTCGGGAGACCCTGCCACAACGAGAGACCCGCTGAAGCGGGTCACTACGAACGAACCATGCATTCGCACTCGCCCACCGCCGCCTTACTCGAACCGCCTTCGCTCGGCCGAGGGGCGTTCGCGCTGTTGGCGGGGTTGCTGATGATCTCGGCCCTCGCGACCGAGCACGACTTCGACGTCTCCACCGCCGACGCCTTCACCTCCACCGCCGACGAAATGGAAGACCAGGCGGCGGGAGGCAACCCGCTGCGGCGCGTCGCGTTTCTCGCGCTGGCCGCCGTCGGCGTGTGGGGACTCGCGGCGGGAAAGCAGCCGTTTCGAACGATCGGCCTCCTCGCGGCCGCGATGCTCGCGTTCGTCGGCTGGAGCGCCGCCAGCGTCTTGTGGTCGATCGACCCGTCGATGACCATTCGCCGCGTGATCGTGCTGGTGTGCTTCTTCCTCGGGGCGGCGGGATTGGCGCGGCTGCTGTCGCCGCGCGACCTGATGAAGCTCGCCCTCGTCTGCTCGGCGGTGTTCCTGGCAATCGGCTTCGCGACGGAGCTCGCGCTGGGCACCTTCCGCCCGTGGGCCGGCGACTATCGCTTCTCGGGAACTCAACATCCCAACACGCAGGGGATGAACCTGGCGATGCTCTGCCTGTCGAGCTTCTGCCTGGCACGGGAGGCGAATCGTGGGCGGGTCGCGCTGTTCGTGCTGTTCGGCGTCGGTTTCCTGTTCCTGATTCTCACCAAGTCCCGCACGTCGTGCGCGGCGGTGCTGGTGGCGCTGTGGCCGCTGTGGCTCTTGAAGTATCGCCCGCAGATCGCGGTCGCGGTCGGCGCGGGGGCCGGTTGGGTGATCGCGGCGGGCGTTCTCGGATTCCTGCTCGTCGGCGTCGACGTCGTGCAGGAAGCGGCCGACGTGGCGCTGCTCGGCCGCGAGGATGAGGCCGAGTCGCTCACCGGCCGCATTCCCATTTGGACGGAGCTCGCCCCGTACCTCGCGGAACGGCCGCTGGTGGGTTACGGCTTCGGCACGTTCTGGACGCCGGAGCATATCGAGCGGATCACCGAGACTTTGCAATGGCCCATCCGCGAGGCGCACTCCTCCTACATCGACACGGTGCTCAGCGTGGGCCTGATCGGGGCGGCGATCATGGCGGTGATCGTCGTCCTCGCGATGACGAAATGCGCCGCCCGATACGTCGACACCGGAGAAGGGAGCTATGGTTTCCTGTTCGGCCTGTCGTTGTACTGCCTGATCAACGCCGGGACGGAATCCGGCATGACGATGCTGCTGTTCGCTTCGTTCATCGTCACGACCGGCTTCGCGCAGCTGGCGTTTCGTCCGGTGGCGAGTTCGCCGCGCGTCGCGGTACTGGACCGGCGGGCGGTCGTTCGCGAACGCGCTCCCCTGCGCTCGGGGCTGCGCCCCTCGACTGCGGGTCGCGGCTAACCGGCCACAGCGACGTTCGATGTGGATTTTCGACTCATCAACTCAGCGACTTCGACTCTCATGCACATCCACTCGATTCCCGCCGCCGAATCGACCGGCGATATCGTCGCCGCCTGGAACGGACTGCTCGACGCGAACTCCGCGCTCGGCAGCCCGTACTATCGGCCGGAATTCACGCGGGCGGTCGCCGCGGTCCGCGACGACGTGCGGATCGCGCTGTTCGAAGAACGGGACGAGATCGTCGGCGTGCTGCCCTTTCAGCGCGGCCGGTTCGGCGCGGGGCAGCCGGTCGGCGGACGGCTCAACGACTTCCACGGCGCGATCGTGAAGCCGGGCGCGAGTTGGACCGCGGACGAGTTCCTGCGCGGCTGCCGGCTCGGGTCGTGGTGGTTTTCGCACCTTCCCGCGGAGCAGTGCGAGCACGGCTTCTCGGCGCATGAGGTCATGGAGTCGCACTACCTCGACCTGTCACGGGGATACGAATCGTACAAGACCGCGCGGCGCGAGGCCGGCACGCGCGAGATCGCCAAGTTGGACCGCAAGCTCCGGCAGATCGAGCGCGAGGTCGGACCGTTGCGGTTCGAGACGCACACCGACGACCGCGACGTGTTCCACACCCTGCTGGAGTGGAAGTCGGAACAGTACCGGGCGACGAACCTCGCCGACGTGTTCGCCTACCCGTGGACGGTCGAACTGCTCGAAAGGATTCTCGCGTACCGCGAACCGGACTTTCGCGGCGTGCTGTCGGCTTTGTATGCGGACGAGAAGCTGATCGCGGTGCATTACGGAATGCAGTCGGCCGGCGTGATGCATTCCTGGTTCCCCGCCTACAGCCGGGCTTACGACAAGTATTCGCCCGGCTTGATGCTGATGCTGAAGATCGCCGAAGCGCACGAGGCGATGGGCATTTCGCGAATCGACCTCGGCGGCGGGCGCGAGCAGTACAAGCTCAGCCTCAGTTCGGGGTTCGACATGGTCGCCGAAGGCTGCGTGGCCCGGCATTCGATTCGCCCCATGCTGCGCTCGGCCTGGCGTCGCGGCCGCGACTGGGTTCGTTCCTCGCCCTTGCGGCGTCCGGCCGAAGCGCTCCTCGCCGCGCTGCGCCCGATGCGCGAATGGTGGTCGTTTCGGTGAGGAAGAGTCGAGAGTCGAGAGTCGAGAGTTGAGAGTCGAGAGTCGAGAGTCGAGAGTCGAGAGTCGAGAGT
>JBBDNT010000137.1:1172-5174 GCA_040877445.1 Planctomycetaceae bacterium | reverse complement strand
CATGGGCCAGCAACTGCGACATCGCCGGAATTCTTGCGAATTCCGCTACCGCCCGCGCGCCACGCCGCTCCGGTAAAGTGTTACGGGAAAATCAAAGACGGCCGACCACATACGAGTGATCCACGTCCCGCCCGGCAGGCGGGACGTACTTGTCGGATCGCGAATCCATCCTACGGCTCACGACGCGACTTCCCCTCGCCTTGGGGAACGGCTTCCACTAGGGAAACGCCTTCGCATCGCGGCTGGAAGCGGGCGAGGCGGCGGGACATGATCGCGACCGCTTCCGGGTGGTCGTCGATCAGGACGAAGCGGCGGCCGTGCAGCGCGGCCGCTTCCCCCGTGGTTCCGCTGCCGGCGAAGGAATCGAGCACGCAGTCGCCCGGACGGGAATGGACCTTGACGATGCGGTTGAGGATTCCCAGCGGTTTCTGCGTGGGATAGCCGGTCTTCTCGCGGCCGTTGGTGGGGACGATGGTGTGCCACCAGACATCGGTGGGGGTCTTTCCGCGGGCCGCCTTTTCGGGCGTGACGAGTCCCGGGGCCATGTAGGGGATGCGGTCCATCGCGTCGAAATCGAAGACGTAGTTCTCCGGGTCGAGGGCGTACCAGAGGATCGTGTCGTGCTTGGCGGGCCAGCGCTTGCGGGAGCGGGCGCCGTAGTCGTAGGCCCAGATGATCTCGTTCATGAATCGCTCGCGCCCCAGCAGCCGGTCGAGCGCGACCTTCGCGTGATGCACCTCGCGCGCGTCGAGATGCACGAACAGCGAGCCGTCCCGCGTCAGGCAGCGGAGGCCCGCTTCGATGCGCGGCATGAGGAACGAGAGGAAATCGTCGAAGGCGTCGTCGTAGGCGGGGCTGTCGATGTGCCGCACGTCGTAACGGCGGCCGGCGAATCCCTGCCGGCCGGTTCCATCCCGCCCGCGATCGCGCTCGTCGGTCCGCCGCGCGACGCTCATCCGCTGCCGGTGCTGACGCTTGCCGGTGTTGAACGGCGGATCGATGTAGATCAGCCGCGCGAACTCGGCCGGCAAAGTCGGCAGGACATCGAGGTTGTCGCCGAGGATGATCCGATTCATGGGATTCCGTCCCCACGAGCGAGGCGCGAAACCGCAAGCGTTCCGCCGGCGGGTTCGATCCCCGCTTCTACTCCTCGGCGTCCGGTTTGACGTCGGCGAGCGATCCGCCGCCGGCGGGGGCCTCTTCCGATTCGGCGGCGCGGCGGGCGCCGTCTCCCTCGGCTTCGCCTCCGCGGGGGCCTTCGCCCAGCATCTCCAGCCGGGCGCGAATGATCCGCTCCTTCTCGGCGTTGACCTCCATGAGCGCCTCGGGACGGATGCGGACCTCAGCCTCCTGGTGAATGTTGAACCCGGTCCCCGCGGGAATCAGGTGGCCGAGAATCACGTTCTCCTTGAGTCCCACCAGTGTGTCGATCTTGCCGGCGAGGGCCGCCTCGGTGAGCACCTTCGTGGTCTCCTGGAAACTGGCGGCGGAGATGAAGCTTTCGCTTTGGACGGCCGCCTTGGTGATGCCCAACAACTGCGTGCTGCCGGTCGCCGGACGGGGCTTGCCGAACTTCGCGGGGCGCTGGTCGGCGGCCTCGACCTCGGCGTTGACCTCTTCGACGGTGTCGAGCGGGACGATGTCCCCCTCGCGGAACTCGGTGTCGCCGGGGTCGGTGACGCGGACGTTCTTCAGCAGTCGCTCGTTGACCTTCTGGAACTCGAACTTGTCGATGACGACGCCCGGCAGCATCGACGTGTCCCCCACGTCGTCGACGCGGAGCTTGCGGAGCATCTGGGCGACGACGATTTCGATGTGCTTGTCGTCGATCTCGACCCGCTGCGCGCGGTACACGTTCTGGATTTCGTGCAGCAGGTACTGCTGCACCGCCTCGCCCCCGCTGACGCGGAGAATGTCGTGCGGGACGAGCGGCCCCTGGACGAGGGCGTCGCCCGCCCGCACCTCGTCGTTGGCGTGTACGAGCAACTGCTTGCCGTGCGGCACGATGTGTTCGACCTCGGTGCTGCCGTCCGCCGCCTTGACCACGATGATCCGCTTCCCGCGCTTCTTCTCGGCGGGGAGTTCGACGACGCCGTCGATCTCGGCGATGACGGCGGGATCCTTGGGCTTGCGGGCCTCGAACAGTTCGGTGACGCGGGGCAGGCCGCCGGTGATGTCCTGCGTGCCGAGGCTTTCGCGGGGCACCTTGGCGAGCATGGCGCCGGCGGCGACCTGCTCGCGTTCCTGAACCTGGATGGTGGCCCGCTCGGGGAGGTAGTAGTAATCGAGGATCTTGCCGGTCGAGTCTTCGAGAACGACTTGCGGGTGCAAGTCTCCCTTGTGCTCGATGATCGTGCGGCGCATCGTTCCGCTGGCCTCGCGCTGCGTGCGCATCGAGCCGCCCTCGATGCAGTCCTCGAAGCGGACGCGCCCGCCGACTTCGGCGAGAATCGGCACCGAGTGCGGATCCCACTGGCAGAGCACCTGGCCCGGCTCGACTTCCTCGTCCTCGTTGACCAGCAGCGTGGCGCCGTTGGGAATGACGTACTTCTCGAGTTCGCGTTCCTTGGGGTCGATGATGATCAGTTCGCCGTTCCGCGCGAGGACCACGTTCTTCCCTTCCGCGTTGACCACGCTGCGGATGCGGGCGAAGCGGACGCGGCCGGCGCGGCGGGTGCGAATTTCGTTCTCCTCGACCTCGCGCGAGACGGACCCCCCGATATGAAATGTCCGCATCGTGAGCTGCGTGCCCGGCTCGCCGATGCTCTGGGCGGCGATGATGCCCGCCGCCAATCCCTCTTCGACCAGC
Organism: Planctomycetaceae bacterium; assembly: GCA_040877445.1. Lineage (GTDB taxonomy): Bacteria > Planctomycetota > Planctomycetia > Planctomycetales > Planctomycetaceae > JBBDNT01. The sequence goes on along the minus strand of JBBDNT010000137.1, from coordinate 2,365 downwards.
GCGCCGGTCGAGAGATCCATCCCGTAGCACAACTGGCAGATGCCCAGCGTGGCCTCGCAGGTCATCGGGCTGCGGACCTGGATTTTCTCCAGCCCCATCTCTTCGATGCGGCGGGCGATGTCCACCGTGATCAACTCGTCCTCGCGGACGATGCCCTGGTCGGTGATGGGATTGACGATGTTGCTGCGGCTGACCCGGCCGCGAATCGCTTCCGCGAGACTGACTTCCACCTTCTCGCCGCGATACACGACCCCGCGGGTCATGCCCTTGGTGGTGCCGCAGTCGTGCATGGTGACGACGACGTTCTGGCAGATGTCGGCCAGCTTGCGGGTGAGGTACCCGCTGTCGGCGGTCTTGAGCGCGGTGTCGGCCAGTCCCTTGCGGGCGCCGTGGGTCGAGCTGAAGTACTCGAGCACGGTGAGGCCTTCGCGGAAGTTGGCCTTGATGGGGGTCTCGATGATCTCGCCGGAGGGCTTGGCCATCAGGCCGCGCATGCCGGCGAGCTGCCGCATCTGCTCCTTGCCGCCGCGGGCGCCGGAGTTCGCCATCAGGAACACGGGGTTGACGTAGGCGCCTTCATCGCGGACGTCGTGCTCCAGTTCGTCCATCATGGCGTTGGTGATCAGCTCGCGGGCGTGGGTCCACTCGTCGAGGACCTGGTTGTACCGCTCCTGGTTGGTGATGATTCCGCGATCGTACAGCTTCTGCTTCTTGAGGACGTTGACCTCGGCGTCGGAAATGACCTTGGCCTTGTTGGGGGGGGTCTTCAGGTCGCTGGTGGCGAACGACACGCCGCTCGCCGTCGCCTGCCGGAAGCCGGTCTCCTTCATGCGGTCGAGCAGCTCGATCGTTTGCCGGCGGCCCAATTCCAGGTAGCAGTCGGAGATGACGTTGGCGAGATCCTTGCTCTTCATCGTGAGGTTGTAGTACGACAACTTCGGCGGGAGGATGTCGTTGAAGATCACCCGGCCGACGGTCGTCTCGACCAGACGGCCCGGCTTGTGGCTCTCGGCCCCGTCCCCCTTGACCCGCTTGTCGCGCGGCAGGCGGACCTTGACGACCGCGTGGCGGGCCACCTTCCCCTGCTCGAACGCCATGAACACTTCAGCCGGAGAGGCGAAGGCCATTCCCTCGCCGCGGCGGCCCGGCTGCTTGAGCGTGAGGTAGTAGCAGCCCATCACGATGTCCTGCGA
>JBBDNT010000137.1:0-1150 GCA_040877445.1 Planctomycetaceae bacterium | reverse complement strand
CAGGTGCACCGCCATCTGGTCGCCGTCGAAGTCGGCGTTGAACCCGCGGCAGACCAGCGGGTGAATGCGGATCGCGTTGCCTTCCACCAGCACCGGCTCGAAGGCCTGGATGCCGATGCGGTGCAGGGTGGGCGCCCGGTTCAACAACACCGGGTGGTGCGTGATGACCTCGTCCAGAATGTCCCACACGTCCTCGTCGCGGCGCTCGAGCATCCGCTTGGCGCTTTTGATCGTGTCGGCGTGGCCGAGCTCCTTCAGCCGGCGGATGACGAACGGCTGGAACAGTTCGAGGGCGATCTTCTTGGGCAGTCCGCACTGGTGGAGCCGCAGCTCCGGGCCGACGACGATCACGCTGCGGGCGGAGTAGTCCACCCGCTTGCCGAGCAGGTTCTCGCGGAACCGGCCCTGCTTGCCCTTGATCATGTCGGTGAGGGACTTCAAGGGGCGGTTCGACGAGCCGAGCACCGGCCGCTTGCAACGGTTGTTGTCGAACAGCGCGTCGACCGACTGCTGCAGCATCCGCTTCTCGTTGCGGACGATGACCTCGGGCGCGTTGAGGTCGACCAGCTTCTTCAGCCGGTTGTTGCGGTTGATGATCCGGCGGTAGAGGTCGTTCAGGTCGCTGGTGGCGAAGTTGCCCGAATCGAGCAGGACCAGCGGGCGGAGGTCCGGCGGGATCACGGGGACCACGTCGAGGACCATCCACTCCGGCTTGTTGTCGCTGTCGCGGAGGGCCTCGGAGATCTTCAGCCGCTTGATGAGATCCTTCTTGCGCTGCTGGCTGCCGGTGGTCTTGAGTTCCTCGCGGAGCCGCTGCGAGAGGTCGACGAGGTCGAGCCGCATCAGCAGCTTCTTGATCGCCTCGGCCCCCATGTCGATTTCGAAGGTGCCTTCGCCGTACTTGGCCTTCGCCTGGCGGGCTTCGTCCTCGGTGAGGATCTGGTGCGGGCGGAGGGGGGTGTCGCCGGGATCGACGACCACGTAGTCCTGGAAGTAGACCACCTTCTCGAGCGAGGTGGTCTTCATCTCGAGCAGCGCGCCGAGCCGGCTGGGCATCGACTTGAAGAACCAGATGTGGACGACCGGCGCGGCGAGTTCGATGTGCCCCATCCGCTTGCGGCGGACGCGGCTGTGCGTGACCTTCACGCCG
>JBBDNT010000136.1:0-27837 GCA_040877445.1 Planctomycetaceae bacterium | reverse complement strand
CCCATCGCTCTTCCGAAGCGGATAGTTGTGTAGATACCAATGGCCGGGAGACCCTGCCACAACGGGGGGTGATACGGTATGATGTCGCTTGATTCCGAATGCTGAAGAGAGGCCGCACCCACGCCCAGCGAGCGATCATTGGATCTGGCGCGCCGTGCCCGGCAGATCTATGAGAAGCGGCTCCGCAGCGAGCTCGAAACCACCGACCTCAATGATTTCGTCGCCATCGAACCCGATTCGGGAGAGTATTTCGTCGGCAAGACCATGAGCGAGGCGGTTCAGGGAGCGATTGCGGCGCACCCCGACCGCCTCCCGTTCGTATTGCGGATCGGCCATCGAACGACGGTCCAGATCGGAGCGCTCGCTCCTCGTCAAGCTCGATTTCTCGAGTCGACGATCGGGGCGGGTAGGACGAACTTCAGTTCGTCGTGTCCGCTAGCAAAGAGGGACAGCCGCGAGGTCGAAAGCACGATCGCCGAAAATTCGCGTGGATCGGCGGGGCTTGGCGACTCGCCGGCGCGGGCTTCGCACGGCGAACTGAAGTTCGCCCTACGAAGCCGACTGACATCGACGAGAGCCGCACCTCCCAAAAACCATCACGATGAACGAACGAAGCCGTTCGCCGCTCTACCGAGGAGAAGGCGCGATCGACGGCGCGGTTCTACCGGATCGTGACGATCTGCATCGCGGTCGTTCTCGCCGGCGTCTCCTTGATGCACATGGGGGCGCGGATCACGTCCGATCCGGCCTGGCGCTGCGTGCTCGCCGCGCCGGCGATGAGCGGATTGTTCGTCGCTTTGTTTTGCCTGCCGGGTTTCATCGTCGCCCCTTTGATCACTGCGTTCTTCGGCTCGTACTCGCTTCTGCGGTGCGTCACCGCGACTCTGCCCGCCGCCGGAATATCGCGCCCCGTCGCCTACGGTCATGCGGCGCTGGCGATCCTGCTGTTTGTTTTCGGCTTCCAGGGAACGTTTCCTTTCCATCCGCCGTAGCGGTTTCCGTCGAGCCGTTGTCCGTGGCGGCGGGAGACCTTCTCTTGCTGCCTTCGGGCTGCAAGTCCCATCATCCCGGTTCCGGCACGGTCTCCCGACCGTGCCGACCGTTTGACAGTCAGCTCTCCGGCCGGTTCCGCGATGCCGCGAAACCGCAAGCGATCGGAGCGCGTCGATCGGCGGTTCCCGATGATTGATTCAACCAATGCGCAAACTCATCCTCGGTTGCGGTTATCTCGGTCGCCGCGTTGCGCGGACCTGGCGTGCAGACGGTGACGAAGTCGCCGCGCTCACGCGATCGTCCGAGAACGCCCGCGCGCTTGAAGGGGAAGGAATCGTGCCGATCGTGGGCGACGTGACGCGGTCGGAGACGCTCGCCGCGCTGCCCGAGGCCGATGTCGTGCTGTACGCCGTCGCCCCCGATCGCGCCGCCGGGGCCGATCCAGACGCAGTGACGCTCGGCGGGTTGGAGAACGTCGTCGAGCGCCTCGCCGGTCGCGTCGGCCGGCTGGTGTTCGTGTCCAGCGTCAGCGTGTATGGACAGCAGGCGGGTGAATGGGTCGATGAGGCTTCGCCGACCGTGCCGAAACTCGAGAACGGGAAACGCGCACTCGCCGCCGAGCGAATCGTTCGCGAGCGGTTCGTCGATCGCGCCGGCGGCGTGGCGATCATGCTGCGACTGGCGGGCATCTACGGTCCCGGGCGCTTGCTGCGGCGCATCGAAGAAGTTCGCGCCGGCGCGCCGATCGCGGGCGATCCGGACGGTTGGCTGAACCTGATCCACGTCGACGACGCGGCCACCGCGGTCCTCGCCGCCGCGTCGCGCGCGGCGCGCGGTTCGACGTGGCTGGTGTGCGATGACCGGCCCGTGCTTCGCCGCGAATACCACGCGCAGCTTGCCGCGCTGCTGGATGCATCGCCGCCGACGTTCACTTCCGGGGAAGGCGCGTCGCGGACGCGCGGCCTCAACAAGCGCTGCTCCAATCGCCGGTTGCGGCAGGAACTCGGCGTGACGCTCCGCCACCCTACGATCGCGGAAGGTTTGCCGCATGCGATCGAACGAAGTTCGTGACACGGCGCGCACCGATCAGCGCGCGACGCCGCTGAATGTGCCGGCCGATCCGGATATCCGGTACGGCCGCGCGCCGCTTCGCGAAAATCCGGCGGCGGTCCGGCGGATGGCGATCCGTGTTCTATATTGAGGATGACGGTGCGTTTCGCTCCCGAACGCCTCGCGGGCCGCGCGGCTCCTCGGTTCGCGGTCCCGGAATTCCGGTCCCCCACGGCATACGAACATGGTCGATCCGAAGCGCATCTGGTCTTCCCCCCATCTGCCGAGCCTGCCGAGCGTGGCCGTGCGGCTGCTGGAAGTCTCGCGGCGGCCGGAACTCGAGGTGCGGGACGTGGTCGAGGTGATCCGCACGGATCCCGCGATTTCGGCGAAGATTCTCAAGGCGACGAACTCGTCGTACTTCGGTCTGGCGTCGCAGGTGACGTCGGTCGAGCGGGCGGTCCCCCTGCTGGGGACGACGATGGTCACGTCGCTGGCGCTGAGTTTCTCCGTGGTGCAGAACGCCGTGACCGGGGGACCGGTGGCGGACCATTACCGCAACTATTGGGCGCAATCGGTCGTGCAGGCGACCACGGCGGAACTACTGAGCGACCGGACGAAAGCCGGCCTCGCGTGCGAGTACTTTCTGGCGGGCCTGTTGATCGACCTGGGCCGGCTGGCGATGCTCAAGACGATTCCCAACGAGTTTTCGGCGGTCATCGACGCCGCCGCCGAGAATGGCCGCCCGCTGCATGAGATCGAGACCGAACGGCTGGGCTTCGATCACGTCGAGATCGGCATGAAGTTGATGGAGACATGGAGCCTTCCGGGAGCGATCATGCAATCGGTCCACCGGCACCATGCCTCGCTCGACGAGCTTCGCGCGCTGGAAAACGGGGCGGAGGCGCCGCTGATCCGGGCGACGGCGTTCGCGGCCGACGTGGGAGAATACTTCTGCGGACGCTCGAAGGGACACGCGCTGACCCGCCTGCGGGCCTCGGCGAGCGAACTGTTCGGCATGGGCCACGCGGAACTCGCGCGGTTCCTCGAGCAGGTGAAGGCCCGCGTCGACGAGGGAGCGGACCTGTTCTGCATCGACACCGAATTGATCAGCGATCCCGCCGACCTGATGGCCACCGCCAACGAGCAGCTCGCGCAACTCGCGATGCGCGAGCACGCCGCGGGCGCGCAGGCGCGAGCCCAACAGGAAGCCACCGAACGCGAGCGGGCATTGCTGGAGGACAAGGCTCGGCTGCTGGAGCGGCAGGCCTTTCGCGACCCGCTCACGCAGATCCACAACCGCCAGTTCTTCGGTGAGTCGCTGTCGAAGGAACTCGACCGCTGCGCGCGGACCGCCTCGACCATCGGCTTGATCTTCCTCGACATCGATCATTTCAAGCAACTCAACGACACGCACGGGCACCAGTTCGGCGACGAAGTGCTCGTCCGCGTCGCGAAGTTGCTGGGCGGCGCGCTCCGCAAGTCGGATGTGCTCGCACGCTACGGCGGCGAGGAGTTCGTCGCCATGGTCGTCCAGCCGACCGAAAAGGGACTCGGAAAGGTCGCCGAGAGATTGCGGACCCGGGTCGAAAGCGATCTGTTCGAACGCGCGGGGCAGCGGGTGCCGGTGACGATCAGCGTGGGAACGGCGCTCGCCGTTCCCCGCCGCGACGAACAGGGACTGGACGAGCGATTGATCGCCGCCGCCGACCAGGCGATGTACGAGTCGAAACGGAACGGCCGCAACCAGGTCGCTTCGTGCTCGCTGCTGAGCGACGACGAGCGGCGGTTGCTGCGACTCGTCAACTCGCTGAAGCTCAGCCGCTGGCTCGTCGAGCGCCGCGTGTTCGACGTCCCCACGCTGACGAAGGCGCTGCAAGCGACCGACACGCGCTGGCTGCGCGTCGGCGAGATCGCCCAGCGACAGCAAATGCTCTCGATGGAACAGGTGGACCATGTGCTCGCCGAGCAATCCCGCAGCGGCGTCCGCTTCGGCGAAGCGGGGATCGGCCTCGGGCTGTTGTGCGAGACGCGACTCGCCCGGCTGCTCGCGCTGCAGCAGGAAGACCCGGCCACGTTGGTGCGGACGCTCGTCCGGCTGGGAATGCTCGACGAAGGCGAGGCGGCCGGACTGATCGACGCCTATTCCATCGAAACCGAAATCCGCACCCAGCGCCCGAAGCAGCAGCCCCCGGCCCATCTCCCGCTGCGGAAGCAGCCGGTCCGGTAGCGTTCGCGGCGACGCGGCGATCGGATCATCGAAGCAGATGCGCCGCGGACTCTCCCTCACCATCGAAACGTTCCGTAGGATTCTTCCATGCAGGTGCCGGTCGCCTCTTACGAGCAACAGGAATGGTCTCGTCGAATCGTGCTGGCAGGGATCGCCGCCGTCGTGCTGATGTATGCGGGCTGGCAGAATCTGCACGCCCCGCACGACCACTTCGGAGGACACGCCGCCGCGCTGCGGTCCGAACTGCAGGCGGCTTCCGCCGCCGCGGCGCAGCACGTGGGACGCACGGCGGAAGCGGCGACGCTGGCGGCGGCCCACCTCGGGCATTCGCCCGCGGCGGCCAATTCCGGTTCGCACGTTCATGACGCCGCGACGGCTTCGCCGCCGCCGGTCTGGTGGAGCGTCGTGCCGTTCGCCGCGTTGTTGCTGTGCATCGCCATTCTGCCGCTGTGCCGCCGCACCGAGCATTGGTGGGAAAGCAACCGCAATCGCTTTCTGGTGGCGGCGGGATTGGGAGCGCTCACGCTATCGTATTACGCGCTGGGCTACGGGCACGGCGTCGTCGACCACGCGACGCATGCGGTTTCCCCGGCGGGGTGGGACGCGGCGGTCACCGTCTTCACGAACGCGATCCTCGTCGAATACGTCCCCTTCATCACGCTGCTGTTCAGTCTGTACGTCATCAGCGGAGGCATCGTGGTGGAGGGCCGGCTGGCGGGAACGCCCCGGCTCAACGTCGCGCTGATCGGCATCGGCGGATTGCTGGCGAGTTTCATCGGCACGACCGGCGCCGCGATGCTCCTCATCCGCCCGCTGTTGAACGCCAACGCCCACCGCCGCCACGTGGCGCACACGGTGATCTTCTTCATCTTCGTGGCGTGCAACACCGGCGGCTGTCTGTTGCCGATCGGCGATCCGCCGTTGTTCCTCGGCTTTCTGCGCGGCGTTCCGTTCCTGTGGACGTTCGAGCTGTGGCCGATGTGGCTGTTCATGAACCTGCTGCTGCTGGGGGTGTACTTCGCATGGGACACGGTGCGTCATCGGCAGGAAAATGGAGACGGTAGCGGAACTCGCGAGAGTTCCGACGATTCGCACGCGAACCACGGAAGTCTTGCGAATTCCGCGACGACGCACATCGAATCGCGGCGGATCGCGATTCGCGGCGGGATCAACTTTATGTGGCTGCTGGGCGTGATCGTCTGCGTCGCGGTGCTCGACCCGTCGCGCCCGGTGCCTGGAACGCAGTGGCATTCCCCGCCCTATTTCCGCGAGACGATGATGCTCGCATTCGCCGGCCTGTCGCTGTGGAGCACCTCCGCCGAACTGCGCCGCCGGAACGCATTCAGCTACGCGGCGATCATCGAGGTGGCGGCGCTGTTCTCCGGCATCTTCATCTGCATGCAGGCTCCCGTGCAGATCCTGAATGCCAGCGGCGCGTCGCTGGGTTTCGACACGCCCACCAAGTTCTTTTGGGGGACGGGGATTCTATCGAGCTTCCTCGACAACGCCCCCACCTACGTCGTGTTCTTCGAAACCGCCCGCGCGATGGGCGGCGACGGTCCCGCCGTCGCCGGCGTGTGGGCGCCGTTCCTCAAGGCGATCGCTCTCGGCTCGGTGTTCATGGGGGCGATGACGTACATCGGCAACGGCCCGAACTTCATGGTCAAGGCGATCGCCGAGGCGAACAACGTCCGCATGCCGAGCTTCTTCGGCTACATGGCCTACAGCGTCGCGGTGCTGCTGCCGGCCTCGCTGCTGATGAACTGGCTGTTCCTGTGAGGCGGCTTCCGAAAAGCGCGCTTGTCGGTTGACGGGGGTGGGGACTATCCTATGGCGGCCCGAGGGTCGCACCGGCGGCGCGGGACGTGCCTCACGAACGGATTCGCCGCGGAATGGATGGAGCACCCGCCACAATCGTCCCGTTCGCCTTGCCGGCGATCGGAGGCTGTGCGCTGTACGTCGCCCTTCGGCTGGAACGCCCCGAGGCCTTGCGCCTCGTCGCGATCGGCGTGACGGCGGCCGCGTTCGCCGCGATGGCCTGGACCGGCGAATGGGCGGGATCTCCGACCGACGCGCGGTCGCCCATCGAAGCGACGGCAAGCCGAACCGATTCGGACGATACGGCGGCCCGCATTCCAACCGATGTCCCAACCGCACCGAACGACGGCCGCGCGGAAGCGCAGCGCCTCGCGGGCGCGGCGTGCATCGTCGCCGCAGTGATCGTCGTCGCCGCCCGGCGGACGATCGTGTCGGCGATCGCGTTTCTCGCACTCGCCCTGGGTTTGGCCGCGATGCTCATGGCGCAGGGAGCGCAAATCGCGGCCACCGGCGCGGTCGTGATTCTGGCCGGAGGCGTGGCGATGCCGCTGTTGGTGCTGGTGAAACGCCTTCCGGGCGGAGCCGCAAGCGGCGGCGGCGGCAACGGCCTCGAAGCGGAGCCGCTGTTGGCGTGCGTTGCGGGAGCGTTGCTCGCCGCGGTGTTGGCGGGATCCGTGCATCTGGCGTTCGCGGAGAAATCCGTGGTTGGCGACTCGATGGCGGCCATCGCGAATTCGCCGGCATCGTCGCGGGCAGCCGACGGCGGCGGAAATGCGGAAGCCGCGACGAGAGGTTCGTTCACCATGGCGCTGTTCGGCGGGCGAACGATGCTCGCCGAGGCGGTCGCGGTGCTGTATCTGGTGACCGCGGCCGGCGTGGTGCTGGTCTTGCGGCGCGATGAGGGATCCTGAGCGGATGCGGCGGACGTCAGCCATGGTCTCCATCATCGAACACGCTTTGTCGCGGGACGCGCTCATCGTCGGGAGCGTCCTGATCGCGCTGGGGACGGTCGGCCTGATCGCGCGGCGGAACCTCGTTCACGCGGCCATGTCGATCGGCGTGATGGCCGCCGGAGTCGTACTGGGGCTCGGGGCGAGCGGCATGTCGGGCGGCGAATCGCGCGACCTGTTCGCCGTCACCGCGCTGTTGTGGTGCCCCGTGCCGACGGCGTTGCTGACGGCGCTCGTGGTGCGGCGGATGCGACGGCCGATCGGGAGGCGAACGCACGACGACGATCGTCCCGCCGACATGAACGCCGACGCCGAAATCGAACTGAAAGACACCCTGTGAACGCGAGCGTGGCGCTCATTCCCGGCATTCCCGTCGCCGGCTGGCTGCTGCTGGCCGCGGGGGGGAAGAGGCTCGACGGGGGGACCGTGCGGATCGTCACGGCGGCGGCGTGCGCGGCCATGTTCGCGCTCGTCTGCGGATGGTCGACGAACCTGGGCGGGTCACAGGCGACGGAGTTTCGCGCGACGTTGATCGACCCGTGGATTTCCATCGGCGGGGATGGCGGTCTATCCGTCGCGCTGAAACTGCGGTTCGACGCGCTCGCGGGCGCGATGCTCGCCGCGATCGCGCTGGCCGGGCTGGCCGTCGCCCTCCGCGGGATCGAAGGGACGCCGGGGGAGCGGCGGCGCTTCGCGGGGGGATTGCTGTTGTGCCTCGCCGCGGCATCGGGGACGATTCTGGCGGACGACTTCCTTTCGTTCCTCGTGCTGTGGTCGCTGTCGTCGCTGGCGGCGGGGCGGATGCTCGAAGTGCGGCGGGAACGCCCCGCCGACGCCGCCGCCGCACGGTCGCTCGTCCTGGCGCAACGGCTGACCGACGTCGTTTTGGCGATCGGCGTGTTCTCGATCTGGAGTTGGCTCGGCACGCTCGACATGGCGACGGTTCTCGGCGGGAACTTCGGCGGAGAGGGAGACTTCCTCGCGGGAGGCGAAGCGGAAATCGAACCCACGATCGCCAGCGGGTTCGCCGCGATGAGCCAGGCGCCCCGATGGCTCGTCGAACTCGACGAGCGGCAGCCCGGCAGCGCGACGTTGCTCGCCGCTTGCCTGCTCGCGGGCGCGGTGGGACGGTGCGCTCAATTCCCGATCTTCGCCTGGCTGCGCGACGCGGCGAAGACGCGGCCGGCGGCGATCGCGGCGATCGTCGGCGTGGTCATGCTGCCGGGAGTCTACTTGCTCGCCCGTTGCACGCCCCTGTTCGCCGCCGCGCCGGAGGGACGGCTGTTGGCGATGGCCCTGGGCGGCATGACGATGGTGCTCGCGGGCGTCATCGCCTGTTCGCAGAGCGACGCGAAGTCCGCCGTGGCGTTCGCCGCGGTCTCGCAATTCGGCTGTGCGTTCCTGGGACTCGGGCTGGGAACGGAAGCCGCCTTCGTCGCCGCCGTCATGCTCGGCACGACGCATGCCGCGGCCTACGCGGTGATGCTCTCCGCGGTCGAAGACCGGTCGGCCGCGGACCGGTCGGCCGAAGACGCGGATGCCGATCTCCCCGCGCATCTCGATCGCCGGGTCGCCGCGATCGCGAAGTGGTCGTTCGCGTCGGGGGCGGTGCTCGTGGCGTCGGGATTGTGGGGCGCGCACGCGATTTTCGGAGAGCTTTGGAACGCGAGCGCCGCCGTCGACGCGAGCGCGGCCGATGGCGATTCCGGCCCATCGCCGGCGGTACCGTTGGCGGGATTGCTACTGAGCTTCGGCATGGCCGGCTTGTTTCTCGCGTCGCTCGCCTTGAGCCGGGCGTTCGTGCTGGGGTTCCTCGGGAATCGGAACGGCGCGGGGCTGCGGGTCGTGCCGGTCGAATCCGAGCCGATTTCGCTCGGGAGTCGGCTGCAACCGTTGATTCTCGCCGCGGCGGCAGCCGCGCCGTTGTGGGGCGCCTGGAAGCTGCTGTCGGTCGACGCGCGGCCGTTCGGCGGCGGAGTCGGCCTGCCGATCGCACTGGCGGGAATGGTGTGCGGCTGGTGGGGGGCGCGCGCGGGAGATCGCCTGCCGACGGCGTTGCGGCGGATGCTCGCGCCGGTGTCGCGTTTGGGACGGCACCGATTCTATCTGGAGGACGTGTTCTTTCTGGGGATCGTGTTGCCATTGCGGGCGGTGGCGCAGATCGGGCGGTTCGTCGATTGGTTTCTGATCGATGGGCTGCTGGTTGGCTTGCCCGCGCGGCTGGCGGCGCTCGCCGCGCGTGGAACGGCGCCCTTGCGTGAAATGGGAGCGCGGTTCTATCTGCTGTCGATGGTTCTGGCGACGGCGGTCTTGCTCGGCGTGTTGATGTGGAGATCGTGAACCGATGCCGGACTTCTTCATCAAGCTTCTCGACAACGTCGTCTTCCTGATGGTGCTGCTCCCGCTGGTGGGGGCGGCCCTGGTGGTCGCCAGCGCGCGGATGGGAGAGGAAGCGATCCGCCGCACCGCGCTGGTCAACGTTCTGTTCTCGTGCGCTTTGGCGATCGGCATGGTGGCGCACTTTTCGAGCGGCGCCGCCGATTCCGTCGAAGTTCTCGTCGACGAGGACGATCACCTGGTCGCTCCGCGCGAGACGCGCGACGCCGGCGGGCCGAGATTGGCGACCCCCATGCGGTGGCTCGCGGCGAGCGACGGGAAACGAGTCGTGGGACCGGACGTTCGGCTGTCGTTCGGCGTCGACGGGCTGAGCCTGTGGCTGATCGCGATGGTTCCCTTCGTGATGCTCGCGGCGCTCTGCGCCGCGCAAGACACCGCCGGCGAGCGGCCGGCGGTGTTTCACGCGCTGCTGCTGGGCGCTCAAGCGGGGGCGATCGCGGCCTTCGCCGCCCGCGACGTGGTCTTGTTCGTCGTGGCGCTCGAGACGACTTTGCTATGCACGTTCCTCCTTCTGGGAAATTGGGGCGGATACGATCGGCGGACCGTGGCGCGCAAGTTCTTGGCCTACAATCTGGCGGGAGGACTCCTCGTCATCGTCGGGCTGATCGGGCTGGTGATCGTCGAGCAGCGGATGCGCGGCGGAGCGGTCGCGTCCACCGCGTTCGCGACACCGGCCACGTTCGCCTACGAGCGGTTGGTCGATCCGCTTCCCTCCGCATCGCCGGAAACGAACACGTTGCCGGGACCGCTCGAACTGGCCGGTTCCAGCACCGCGCGCGGCGAGCAGTGGGCCGCCGCCGCGCCGTGGATCTTCGCCGCGTTGTTGATCGGGTTCGCGATTCGCGCGGGGACGTTTCCGTTTCACACCTGGCTGACTTCGGCGAACCTGGAAGCGACCGCTTCGACGAGCGTCTTTCTGACCGCGGTGCAAATCAACCTGGGTCTCTACGGACTGCTGCGGTTCGTGGTCCCTTTGTTCCCGGACATGTGCCTGATCGCGGCCGATGGACTGGTCGGTCTGGGCGTGTTCGGCGCGGCGTATGGCGGATTGCTCGCGATCGCGCAGGGCGACTTGAAGAAACTCGCGACCTACGTCTGCGTGGCGCACATCGGAATCTGCCTGGCGGGAATCTTCTCGCTGACGCAAACCGGACTGTCCGGGGCGGTGCTGTTGCTTGTGACGCACGGGCTGGGAATCGCGCTGTTCCTGTCGCTGATCGGGCTGCTCGAACGCCGTTATCGCACGCGCGACATGGAGCCGTTCGGCGGATTGGCGGCTCGTCGCCCCCGCCTGGCGGGAGCATTGGCGTTCGCCGCCTTGACGCTGGCGGGCGCGCCGGGGCTGGGAACGTTTCTGGGCGAAACGCTCGCGGTGATGGGGGTGTATCGCGGGTTCGCGCCGGGTGGAACCCACCTCCCGCGGACGGCCCTCGCGCTCGTCGCGACGTTGCTCGTCGCCTGGGCGTTGTTCGGGATGATCGGCCGCATCTTGCGCGGCCGGTTCCGCGAGCCGGGCAGCGGGATGATCTACGCCAGCCAGTCGGGAACTTCCCCACTCCCGTTCCGCGACGGGATGCGCGGCGCTTCGCCGGACGACGGCGACTCGGTCGTCGCGATCCCGCTTCCTCCGCGCGCACCCGCCGCGCCGCGAGACGCCTCGTGGAGCGACCTGTGTCCCTTGCTGCCGATGGCGGCGGCCGTGATCTGGCTGGGAACGATGCCGCAGTTCTTTCTTGATGAAACCGGACCGGCCGTGGATCGGGCCTTGGCGGGCTATCCGCGACTCCGCCTGCCGCCAGCGGCCGCGCCGGCGATCGAGCCGCCGGAGCGTGGTGGATCGGACGGATTTTCCATCCGCGGCGAATCGAGGTTCGCGGCGCCGCGTTCCACCGAATTTGGGTCGAAGCTCGGTGATGACGGCGAATTCGCACTCGAGGGCCCGCCGTGACCTGGACCATCCACCTGCCGCAACAGATCGTGCTGTTGGCGCTGGTGATCGCACTCGTGGGAGGAACGTTGATTCGCGCGCCGCGGGCGTGGGCCGGCGTGGCGCTCGGCGCGCTGCTGGCGGCGGCCGGCGCGCTCGCCGCGGGCCTCGCCCGGGGAGACATTCCGCCGACGGAACGCTTTCCCGCGGCACTCGTCTGCCTGGCGATCGTCGTCGGCTTGCCGCACGTGCTGGCGGCCTTCGAGTGGCAGCGGCGCGGCGACGTCTCGGCCGAATACTTCGGATTGTCGCTGACCGGCGTGTTCGGGCTGATGCTCGCCGCCACCGCGAACGATTTGGTGCTCCTCGCCCTGGCCTGTGAACTGGTCGCGGTGCCGGGTTATCTGCTCGCCTACCAGTCGGCACGCACAGGACGCGCCGCGACCGCCGAGTCGCGCGCGATGACGGCCAGCCGCGCGCGCCACGACGAAGACGTGCTCCTCAAGCTGCTGTTGCCGGGCGTTCTGTCGTCGCTCTTGTCGTGGTTCGGGTTCGCGTTGCTGTCGGTCTCGGCGGGAACGACGGAGATCGCCGGGATCGCCGCAGCGCTCGCGAACGCGGCCCGCGCGTCGGGCGAATCCGCGAGCGCCGCTGGTGGATCGCCGTTGGTTCTGCTCGCGATGGGAACGATCTTCGTCGCGGCGGCATTGCGGATGGCGGCGGTTCCGTTCCATTTCGGCCTCGCCGACGTATTCGATCGCATCGGGTTCGCCGAAGGCGGTTGGCTATCGGCCGCGCCCCGGCTGGTGGGATGGATCGTGCTGGCGAAGGTGGCGCTGGCGGCGCTTCCCGGTCATGAAACCGCGTGCCTGACGCTCGCGGGAGTTCTGGCGGCGGCGACGCTGGTCGGCGCGGGGGTGCTGGCGCTCGCCCAGACGCGACTGCGGCCGCTGTTGGGCTACGCGGCGATGGGGCAAGGCGGCCTGGCGCTGGCGGGACTCGCGGCCGCCTTCGCGGAAGCGCGCCTCGCGCCGCCGGGCGTGCCGCTGCGCTCGGCGATTCTCGGCGGATTCCACACGAGCCTGTTCCACTTGGCCGGGTTCCTGTTGATGGCGGGAGGTCTGGCGGCGATTTTGTGCTATTTCGACCGCGCCCGACGGCCGGTCGAGCACGTCGAGGATCTCGCCGGCTGGGCGCGCGACGAGCCGCTGGCGGGAACGTGCGGCGCGGTCCTGTTGATCGGACTGGCCGGGCTGCCGTTGCTGCCGGGATTCTGGGCGCGGCTGTTTCTCGCGTCGTCGCTGCTGTCGGTCGAGCCGGAGTGGCTGGGCGACTGGTCCGGCGCGTTCCAACCCGGCTTGCTGGTGCTCGCCGGCGCGCTCCTGGTGGGATGCGCGTTGCTGGCCGCGGCCTATCTGCGCGTCGCGGCCGCGCTGATCGTCGAGCGACCCCTGGCCCGCCCCCGTCCGGCGGGAGGTCGACCCGCGTTGGCCGCGGGGATCCTCGCGACGCTGCTGGCAGTGGGAATCGGCCTGATGCCGGGACCGTTGTTGGAATGGATCGTCGCTGCCAAGCCGCAATCGACATCGACTTTCGACGCAAAGACGTCAAGGCCGCAAAGGAACGCCAAGTGAAAACGGTGGAAAACCACCCAGGCGCCAAGACACGAACAAGTCACCACGACACGGGAAAAGCCAATGATGACCAATCGAACCAGCCGCCCGCGTGGATGATCGGTCGTTCGTCTTCGCGGTGCAATCGTTTCACTTCCGTTCGTCGTGCGCGAATTTCGCGAGACCACGGATGTCGCGGATGCCACCGATGGAGGCCAGCGATCGGGCGAAATTCGTCGAACGCCGTCACTCTCCGGTCTTCTTCTCGGCGTCCTCGGCGCACTCCGCGGTTCGATTCTTCCGCAGCCCATGGGTCGAACCGCGAAGAACGGCCGAGGACGCGGAGAGTCCGATTCGGCGGCGACGTCCGATCTTGATCGCGGCTTCGTCGGCGAAGTGAGAGTCGATCAGAGAAGATCAGCGTCGATCAGTGTCCCTTGGGGCTCGCGCGGAAGCGACGTTGACGATTCGGGGTGGCACGCCCCGAAACCGGAATCCGCTTCTTCGCGCTCCTTTGCGGTCTTGGCGTCTTGGCGTCGAAAACTCTTCGGTTGCGGCTCCGCCGCGCTGCGCCCTTGGCGGTCTTCAGTTCGTTCAATCGTAATTGCTATAATGATCAAGAGACTCGGGCTTCGAATCGTATGAATCGGCGAAGCCATGAATCGCGACTTCGTGGTGAATGTTCGCCCGCGACGCGTCATTCCCGACCGCTGCCGCCGCAACAGACCGAAACAGCATCAAGGAGCATTCGATGTCGCACGAACTCCAGGGCGTGAAGGTGGCGATTCTCGTCGAGAAGCTGTACGAGGATCGCGAACTGTGGTATCCCGCCGATCGGCTTAAAGAAGCCGGCGCGCAGGTCGTTCTGGTCGGCCCGAAGGCGGGCGAAGAGTACCCGTCGAAATACGGCTACCCGGCCAAGGCCGAAAAGGCCGCCTCCAGCGTCTCCGCCGACGACTTCGACGGCGTGGTGATTCCCGGCGGCTACTCGCCCGACCACA
Organism: Planctomycetaceae bacterium; assembly: GCA_040877445.1. GTDB lineage: Bacteria > Planctomycetota > Planctomycetia > Planctomycetales > Planctomycetaceae > JBBDNT01. Next base: position 13,858 of record JBBDNT010000136.1, on the reverse strand, counting down.
TGCGCCGGCACGAGGCGATGGTGAAGTTCGTGCGCGACATGGCGGAGAAAGGCAAGGTGGTGGCGGCGATCTGCCACGCCGGCTGGATGCTGTGCAGCGCCAAGGTTCTGAAGGGCCGCCGCGTCACCAGTTTCGCCTCGATCCGCGACGACATGGAGCACGCCGGCGGGAACTGGGTGGATGAAGAAGTCGTCCGCGACGGGAACCTCGTCACCAGCCGGCATCCCGGCGACCTGCCCGCCTTCATGTCGGCGATCTTGGCGGCGTTGGCGGAATCCCGCGCGGGGCGGTGAGCGTCGGTCGAACGCCGGCGATCGGCCCGTTGGGCGCTGCGAAACAATAAGAACCTGTCCAAAAACTATTCCGTGTTTTTCTGGCCGGGGCGCGATGCGAGCATGAGGAACGCTGATCTTCGCTGATCGACGCTGATTTCGCGCGGCGCGGCCGCGATCGAAGTCGGCCTTCGCCGATCGAACTCTCGGCGCCCTCCGCGGTTCGATTTCCCGCGCCGCGGAAAGATGGAACCGCCGAGTGCGCCGAGGACGCGGAGAAGGCCAGTGAGTGAGACGGAGAGAAGGCGGTCGACGAACTCCGCTGAATCGCCGGCCGCCATCCGTGGCATCCGTGACATCCGTGGTTGAACGAAATTCGCGCTCGACGATCCGAAGTGAAACGATTGCACTGCGAGGTTGATTGTGGACAGGTTCCTGATTGCCGATTTTCACTCCATCCTGAATCCGAAATCCAAAACACGAAACTCGAAACGAATTCGAAATCCGAAGCACGGAATGTTCGAGACCGCCGGATATGGAGTGGATTTGGACCTTCGTGCTTCGAATTCGTCTCGGATTTCGGATTTCGTGCTTCGGGTTTCACGCTACCTCGAATTCGGTCGCTTATCCTTCCGCGCGCCCTTATATTGGGACCGTGTTTCCGGTCCCTATGCGGAGTTCGCCCATGATTCACGTGATCGCCGATATTCGCGTCGCGCCCGGTCGGCGGGACGAATTTCTGGAAGAATTCCGCCGGTTGACGCCCGCGGTTCACGCCGAGCAAGGTTGTCTCGAGTACGGACCGACGCTCGATGCGGCGACGAACATTTCGGTGCAGCGGCGGCTGGACGACGTGGTGACCGTCGTCGAGAAGTGGGCGAGCCTCGCGGCGCTCGAAGCGCATCTCGCGGCGCCGCACATGAACGAGTATCGCGAGCGCGTGAAGGACATGGTGACCGGGGTCGAGCTGCGAATTCTGGAGCCGGCTTGAACGGCGCGACTCGAACGGCGCGAAACCGCAAGCGACGGGATCCCGTTTCCTATCCACTATCCACTATCCTCTATCCTCTATCCTCGGACATCCGAAGCGCTCTCCATGATCTGGGAAAACATCCGCGGCCATGCCGACCGCGTCGCGATGTTCCGCCGCTCGCTGGCGCGGGGCCGGATGTCGCACGCCTATCTCTTCACCGGTCCGGCGGGGTGCGGCAAGCGGCTGTTCGCGAAAACGCTGGCCCAGTGCCTGTTCTGCGAACGCTTCGCCGACTCGGAGCTCTCCGCCTGTGGCGAATGCTCCGGCTGCCGGATGATGCGGGCGGGAACGCATCCCGATTTTCATGTGGTGAGCCGCTTGCGGGACAAGAAAGAATTGTTGATCGCGCAGTTCATCGGCGAAGACGATTCCCGCGGGCGACAGGGGTTGTGCCATGATTTGTCGTTGCGGCCGATGGCGTCCGACCGGCGGTTCGCGGTCATCGACGATGCGGACCACATGCGAATGGAAGCCGCCAACGCATTGCTGAAGACGCTCGAAGAGCCGCCGGAGCGGGCGGTGATCGTGCTCGTGGCGGAGAACGTCGACGCGCTGCTGCCCACGATTCGCTCGCGGTGTCAACTCGTGCGGTTCGCCCCGCTTGCCGACGCCGACGCCGCCGAATTGCTGCTCGAGCTCGAGTGGGTGACGGACCGCGAGGAGGCGCGGTCCATCGCGGCGTTGTGCGAAGGCAGCCTGGCGATGGCGGAGCAACTGCTCGAACCGGCCCTGCGTCGCTTGCGGGAAATGCTCACGCAGGGACTCGCCGCCCGCGAAGTCGACGGCGTTCGTCTCGCGGCGCAGGCCAACGCGGGGATCGAAGAGATCGGGGGGGACAAGGCCTTGCATCGTCGCAACGCCGGCTGGCTGACGCGATTCTGCCTCGAATTCTATCGCCGCGCCGCCCGCGAGCTGGCGGGATCGGGCGGGGCGACGGGACCGGCGGCCGAGTTCGCCTCCCGGTTGGACGCCTCCCGCCCGGAGACGCTCGAGCGCGTGCTGGAGATGTTCGACCGCGTGGCGGAGGCGGAACGGCAACTCGACCGCGCCGCCCCGCCAGCGTTGTGCCTCGAAAGCCTGTTCCACGATCTCGACCGCCTCCACCACGCCGTTTAGCGGCGACCGACGGAGATCGCGAAATCCAGTGGATTCGCGCCGGATCGTCGCCGCGCCGTGATCGATCGCACGACACAGACCATCCGGAATGAATTCGGCGACTGCGATGAGCGCCCCCGTCGAACACCCCGCCGCGATCGATCCCGCCGCATTGCTCGCCCAGTGCGCCCAGCGGCGCGTGCGGCGGTCCGGGCCGGGGGGACAACGGCGGAACAAGGTCGAGACGGGAGCCGTACTGTTGCACGAGCCGACCGGCATCGTCGCCGAAGCGTCGGAACGCCGCAGCCAGGCGCAGAACCAGGCGGAGGCGCTTCGGCGACTGCGGCTCGAACTGGCGCTCACGGTGCGTGTCGCGCGTCCGCCGGAATCGGTGCCGAGCGAAACGTGGCGGTCGCGTCTCCACGCCGACAAGATCGCGATCAACCCCCAACATGCCGACTTCCCCGCGGTGCTGGCCGAGGCGCTCGACGTGCTCGCCGACGAAGAGGGGGACGTGCGTCGTGCGGCGGAGCGGCTGGCGATCACGCCATCGCAGTTCGTGAAGTTGTTGAAGCGCGATCCACGGGCGCTGGGCCGCGTGAATCAGGAACGTCGGGAACGGGGATTGGCGGGTTGGAAATGAGTTCGGTGGGCCGCTCTCCGGCGCGAAATCACGCTTGCGGTTTCGCGCACGCCGCGCCAGGATCGAAGGCAAGAAAACAAGCGGTGGCTACAATCCAACCATGCCTTTGCACGCGGACATCGCCTCGGCCCTCGATCGGAACGGCGCCTTTCCGGAAGGCGGACCGGTCGAGCGGCGGGAGACGCACATCTCGACGGTGTTCCTCACGCGGGAGCACGCCTGGAAGCTGCTCAAGCCGGTGCGGTTCGACTTTCTCGACTTCTCCACCCGCGAAGCCCGCTACGTCGAGTGCTGGAACGAAGTGCTGCTCAACCGCCGCCTCGCTCCGGACGTGTATCTCGGCGTCGTGCCGCTGCACGCCGATTCGGTCGGCAGCGTGCGCGTGGCAGGATCGGGCACTCCCGTCGATTGGCTGATCCTCATGCGGCGGCTGCCGAGCGACGCGACGCTCGAAGCGCGAATCGCAGCCGGCACGGCGTCCACCGCCGACATCGACCGCATTCTCGACGTGCTCTGCCCGTTCTTCGCGCGGGCCGCGACGAACCCGCAGATCGCCGCGGATGGCTTGCCCCGAGTCGTGCATCGGAACGTGTCCGAGAATCTGAACGTACTTGCGGCGCACGTGGGAAATGGAACGCGAGATTCCGTGGACGATGGCCGACCGATTGGTGCCGAACAGATCGATCGCTTGCGGTCGATGCAGTTGCAGTTCGTCGCCGTGCGCGAGCCGCTGCTCGAATCGCGAATCGACGCCGGTCGCGTGCGTGAATTGCACGGCGATTTGAAGCCGGAGCATTGCTATTTGGGACAGTGGACAGTGGATAGTGGACAGTGGGTAGAAGAGAAATCCAGCGTCCGTGACTATCCACTATCCACCATTCACTATCCACTATCCCCCGTCATCATCGACTGCATCGCCTTCAATCGCCGCTTTCGTCACGTCGACACGCTGGATGAAGTCTGCTTTCTCGCGGTGGAATTGTCGCATCTCGACCGCGACGACTTGGCGAAGCATCTCTTCCGCGAGTATCGACGTCGGACCGGCGACGACGCGTCCGACGAACTCGCGGCGTTCTTCCAGTCCTACCGGCTGACCGTGCGGGCGAAAGTCGCCTGCCTGGCCGCTGACGGCGAAGAGGACGGGACCGAACGCGACCGGCGGTTGCGGGCCGCGGCGAGTTACGTCGACGACGCACTGGAGCGATTGCGGCCGCATCACAGGCCGCGGCTGATCGCCGTGTTCGGGCTGAGCGGGACCGGCAAGTCGACCGTGGCGCGGGCGCTGGCGGAGCGAATCGGCGCGACGCATCTGTCGTCCGACGAAATCCGCAAGCGAATTCACGGCCTTCCGATTCATCGACGCGGACCGGCGGACATCTACACCTCCGAGGCGAACTCGCGAACCTACGCCGCCTTGCTGGATGCGGCGCGCGATCGCCTGCGGCAAGGAACCAGCGTGATCGTCGATGCGACATTCCGCCGCCGAATGGACCGCGAGCGATTGATTTCCGTCGCGAAAAAGGCCGGCGTGTCGCCGTTGTTCGTCGAATGCCGCTGCGACTCGGCCGTCGCCCGCCGGCGGATCGAGAAGCGGAACGAAAAAGGGATCGACGCCAGCGACGCCGACGTCGCCATCCACGAAGCCCAGTCGCGCAGTCACGAAGCTCCCGCGGAAATCCCCTCGAACATACTTTTGTGCATCGACACCGAGCGACCGCTCGAGGATTCGATCGGTCAGATTGTCACCGCGCTGCGGGTCGTGTAACCTGCGTGTTTCCGTCGTTCCCTGTCTGATTCGCCAGTCGCGCCCTCCGCGGACTCGGGGCGCCATCTGGAATTCGCATTCGAAGAAGTGCCTCATGGAAGCCCCGTCGTCGGGAGACCGGCCCGATCAGGACGATCCGCCGTTGCAGGATTCGCCGAAGCAAGGTTCGCCGACGCCGGATCCTCCGCGGCCGGGACCGCCGAAGAAGCCGGGCGACGGGCCGCCGCGGCGCGGCAAACGCCCCGGCTCGTCGGACGACGAGCCGCCCCGCACGGCGTTCAGCGGCCCCTGGCTGTTGTTGTTGATCCTGGGGGTCATCCTGCTGGTGTTCTTCTTCCGTCCCGGCGCGGAGCGCGGCTCGCGCGTCAGCTTCTCGACGTTCCTGAGACAACTCGACCAGAACAACATCGCCGAGGCGAAGTGGGCCACCACCGAAACGCTCACCGGAAAGTGGAAGCAGATCCCCCCCGAGACCGACGCCGCGGATGGCGAAAAATTCACTGCCGAGTTTCACACCGTCATCGTCGCGGAGGATGACCGCAAGGCGGTCACCGAGACCCTCCGCGCGTTGGTCAAGACCGACCGAAGCGTGCGTTACGACGGCGACGCCACCAGCGTCGGCATGGGCACCACGTTCATGTTCTGGATGCTCGGCCCGCTGCTGCTGATCGGTTTCTTCTGGTTCATGATGCGTCGCTCGTCGGATCCGCTCGGCAGCGGGATGATGGGGAACTTCATCCGCAGCCCGGCCCGCAAGTTTCAGGCGAGCGAACATCCCACCACCTTCAGCGACGTCGCCGCCATGGAACAGGCCAAGGCGGAACTGCAGGAGATCGTCGAGTTCCTCAAAAGCCCGGAACGATTCCAGAAACTCGGCGCGACCATTCCCAAGGGCGTGCTGCTCGTCGGCCCGCCGGGAACCGGCAAGACGCTGCTGGCCCGCGCCACCGCCGGCGAGGCGGGCGTCCCCTTCTATTCCATCAGCGGGTCGGAATTCATTCAGATGTTCGTCGGCGTCGGCGCCAGCCGCGTTCGCGACCTGTTCCGCACCGCCAAGGAAAACGCCCCCTGCATCCTGTTCATCGACGAGATCGACGCGGTCGGCCGGATCCGCGGCGCGGGACTCGGCGGCGGACACGACGAACGCGAGCAGACGCTCAACCAGATCCTCAGCGAAATGGACGGCTTCACCCCCACCGAAACCGTCATCGTCCTCGCCGCCACCAACCGGCCCGACGTGCTCGACCCCGCCCTGTTGCGGCCCGGCCGGTTCGACCGCCACATCACCATCGACCGCCCAAGCCGCGACGGGCGGCTCGGCATCCTCAAGGTGCATTGCCGCAAGGTGCCGCTGGGGGAGGACGTCGAACTTTCGGCGATCGCGGCGGGAACGATCGGGTTCTCCGGGGCCGACTTGCGGAACCTCGTCAACGAGGCGGCGATCAACGCCACCCGCAACGACCGCGCGACGGTCCTCAAGGAAGACTTCGACGTCGCCTTCGACCGCATCAGCATGGGAACCAAGCGGGAAGACGTGCTCAACGAGCACGAGCGCCGCATGACCGCCTATCACGAAGCGGGGCACGCCCTCATCGCCTGGCTGCTTCCCGACACCGATCCGCTGCACAAGGTCTCGATCATCCCCCGGGGTCAGGCGCTCGGCGTCACGCAGTTGTTGCCGGATGAAGACCGGCACCACATCGGCGAGAAGCGGTTGTACGCGTGGCTGACGCTCATCATGGGAGGCCGGGCGTCGGAGAAACTCGTGTTCGACGAGTTCTCCGCCGGGGCCGAGGACGACCTCAAGAAGGCCACGCAGCTCGCCCGCCGGATGGTCGCCCACTGGGGCATGAGCGAAGTCGTCGGACCGGTCGCGTTCCGCCACGGGGAAGAGCATCCGTTCCTCGGCCGCGAGATCCACGAGCAGCGCGAATTCAGCGACGACACCGCCCGGACGATCGATCAGGAAATCCACCGCATCTTGAGCGAGGCGTTCCGCCGCGCCACCGGCATTCTCGAAGAGAACCGCGAGAAACTCGACCAACTCTCCGTCGCGCTGCTCGAAAGCGAAACGCTCGACAAGGCGGACGTGACGAAAGTCCTCGGCCCGCCGATCGGCGGCACCGGCCACGGAGACACCCACCCCGCCCAGCCGATCGTGTGACGGTCGATTCGTCGGGCGAACTTCGTGCGACGGGCGGGTAGGACGGAATTGTATTCCGTCGTGCCCGCCAGTTGGCAAGACTCGCGACTTTCGGACAGTCTTCCCGACCCGATCACGGACCACAACCCGACTTGCAGCGATTTTCCGTAGGACGGAATACAATTCCGTCCTACGGACAAGCCCACAAGTTCGAATGGGAGAATGGGACGAGGTACTCCAATGAACTCACTGACTTCCAACCGCCTGGTCGCGTTCCTCGTTCTCGCATGCGGCGTTCTCGGAGCAGCACGAGAGGCGGCCGCCGACGGCGCGGTGCGAAACGTCGTCTTCATCCTCTCGGACGATCACCGTTACGACTTCATGGGATTCCATCCGAAGTCGCCCCAGTGGCTAGAAACGCCCCACATGGACCGCATGGCCCGCGAGGGGGTGCATCTCGCGAACGCGTTCGTGACGACGTCGCTCTGCTCGCCGAGCCGGGCCTCGATTCTCACGGGCCAGTACATGCATCGGCATCGCGTCGTCGACAATCAGCGGCCCGTGCCGGAGGGAACCACCTTCTTCCCGCAATATCTCCAGAAGGCGCGCGTGCAAACGGCGTTCGTCGGCAAGTGGCACATGGGGCACGATCACGACGAGCCGCGACCCGGCTTCGATCACTGGGCGAGTTTCAAGGGGCAGGGGGTCTATTTCGATCCGGAACTCAACATCAACGGCGAGCGGCGGAAGTTCGAGGGCTACAACGCCGACGTGCTCACTTCCGAGGCGATCCGCTGGCTCGACGAAGATCGCAAAGCGGATCGGCCGTTCTTCCTGTATCTCTCCTTCAAGGCGGTGCATTACCCGTTTCTGCCGGCCAAGCGGCACGCCGGCCGCTACGCCGAGAAGAAGATCGACTATCCCGAAACGATGGCCCGCACCGAGGCCAATTACCGCACCCAACCAAAGTGGGTCCGCGAGCGGCGGTACTCGGTACACGGCATCGACCATATGGAGACCGGCGCCTTCGACAACGACACCGTCCCGAACTTCGACGCCTGGTACCGCACCTATGCCGAGGCGGTCCACTCGCTCGACGAGAACATCGGCCGCGTGCTCGACCGGCTCGACAAGTCGGGACTGGCGAAAGAGACGCTGGTGATTTACGTGGGAGACAACGGCTTTCACATCGGCGAGCATGGTTTCTACGACAAGCGCGACGCGTTCGAGACGTCGATCCGCGTGCCGATGCTCGCCTGGGCCCCCGGCACATTGAAGGCGGGCCGCACAGTCGAGCGGATGGTCCTCAATCTCGACATCGCCCCGACGGTCATGGCGGCCCTGGGAGTCGAGCCGCCGCGCGACGCGCGGTTCGACGGCGCGTCATTCCTGCCGCTGCTCCGCGGAGAAGAAATCGACTGGCGAAAGCACTTCCTCTACGAGTATCACTGGGAATGGAACTTCCCCGCCACGCCGACGCTGTTCGCGATCCGCACGGAGCGGGACAAGTACGTGTATCACCACGGCACTTGGGACATCGACTCCTACCACGACTTGAAGGCCGACCCGCTGGAGCGGCACAACCTGATCGAAGTGCCGACGCACCAGGAGCGAGTCGGCGAGCTGCGCAAGACATTGTTCGACGAACTCGATCGCCGGGGCGCGCTCGAATTCCCGATCCGCGTCCCTCACGGAGAGCGATACGACGCGCGAAAGCTGCCTCCGCAGTAAGCGTCGACCACCGGGACGGCATTCCGACTGATGATCACGTTCATAAGGGGAGCGACGAATGAGTTCGATGCGACTGATTTCGGCGTGGCTCGTGACGTGCGCGTTGTCGATGGGTCCGGTCTCGGCCGAGGAGGAACCCACGCCTCCCGGTCCGCAAGAGGCGCTGAAGAACGCGTCCGCGGTGTTCGTCGGGAAGGTGACCGCCCGGGAACGCGAAGGGGCGGTCAACGCGGTGACGTTCGAGGTTTCGAAGAGTTGGAAGGGGCCGCGGGGAAAGACGATCAAGCTGCTCACGCCGACGTCGGGCGCGTTCGACGGCTACCGCTTCCGCGACGGCGAGACGTATCTCGTCTATTGCCTTCCGCGGCGCGAGGATGCGGACGAATCGGCCCCGCTGTGGACGAACGGCAAGACCCGCACATGTCCGCTCTCCGAGGCCGACGCGGACATCGAGGAACTCGGCGAGCCGCGCGCCGACGACGCGGGTGATTCGTCCCCGTAGTGCGCCTTCAAGTTTGTTTTCGTGGGGCGATCGAACGGGCGGGTAGGACGAACTTCAGTTCGTCGTGCCCGCCATCGCAGACCGACGGCCCCGATGTCGATCACACCATCGATCAAGTTCGGCGAGAATCAAGGGGGATTCGCCGAGTGCGCGGGGCGCGGGCTTCGCGCGGCGAACTGAAGTTCGCCCTACGAAGCCCGACGCGTCGAACTCGAGTTCCGCCAATCCGGTCAAGTGTTTGCCGAATTGAACCGCTCACTCCGGCACGTGCGAAGGCGGCGGGCACGTCACGCGCCGCGCCGCCAGTTCCGCCGCGGTGCGGATCGCGGCGATCATGCCGTCGCCGCGCGCGCGGCCGGTCCAGGCGATGTCGAACGCGGTGCCGTGGCTGGGGCTGGTGCGGACGATCGGCAAACCCAGCGTGACGTTCACCGCCCGATCGAACGCCACGAGCTTGAGCGCGATATGCCCCTGATCGTGGTACATCGCGACCACGCCCTCGAACTCGCCCGCGACGGCGCGGCGCAACAGCGCATCGGCGGGAATCGGGCCGTGCGCGTCGATCTCCGCTTGCCGCGCATCCTCGACGGCGGGCGCGATGAGGCGCGACTCTTCGTCGCCGAACAGCCCCTCTTCGCCCGCGTGCGGGTTCAGCGCGCAGACGCCGATCCGCGATCTGGAAAGGCCGATCTCGACCAGAAAACGATGCACCAGTTCGATGGTCCCCCGCACGCGCTCCCGCGAGAGCAATCCGGGAACACTGGCGAGCGACGTGTGCAATGTGACGTGGGCGACGGCCAGGGGAGTGCGGAGTTCGGAGTGCGGAGTGCGGAGTGCGGAAGTGCCGCCTGTCTCGTCACTCGTCACTCGCAACTCGTCACTCGCCCCCCCCGCCCCGTCGCTTCCCGGCACGTACAACATCATCGCCACCTCGCCGCGGCCGCAGGCCTTCGCGAGGATTTCGGTATGGCCGGGAAACGGCAGGCCCGCGAGGGCGAGCGCCTTCTTGCTCAGCGGAGCGGTGACGATGCCCTGCACTTTGCCGTCGAGGGCGGCTTGCGCGGCCGCGACGAGCCATTCGTAGGCGGCGCGGCCCGCGCGGGGATCGTTCCCACCGGGGGGGACGTCTCCCGCATCGCTTCCGGCCGGCGCCCAGCAGGAGAGCACGCCGTCGCCGTGAACCACTCCCTCGGGCGACGCGACGGGAACGATGTGCAGATCGCTTCCCGCCAGCACCAGGGCCCGCTTGAGCACCGCCGGATGCCCGACGACGAGCGGCCGGCACACCGCGCGGACGCGCGAATCGGCGCAGGCCCGGGCGGTCACTTCCGGCCCGATCCCCGCCACGTCCCCCAGCGTGATCGCCAATGTCGGCTTCGTCTTCACGTTCCGTGCTCGGTTCCATGCTCGAACGTTTCGCACTCGGCCAGCGTCTTCCCCTGGCGGTCCTTGTTCGACAGCAGCGGTCCCCCGTCCAGCGGCCAGTCGATCGCCAGTTGCGGATCGTCCCAACGCAGCGTGCGCTCGTGCTCGGGAGAATAGAAGTCGGTGCACTTATAAAGGAAATCCGCCCATTCGCTCGTCACCAAGAATCCATGCGCGAATCCCGGCGGAACGTAAAGCTGACGGCGATTCTCTTCGGAGAGCACGATTCCCGACCAGCGGCCGAACGTGTGCGAGTGCCGCCGCAAATCGACCACGACGTCGTACACTTCCCCCTGCACGACCTGCACGAGCTTTCCCTGCGGATGTTCGATCTGGTAGTGCAGGCCGCGAAGCGTCCCCCGGGCCGAGCGGGAGAAGTTGTCCTGCACGAAATCGAGGCCGATGCCCGCTTCGAGGTACTGCCGCCGTTCGTAGGTCACTTGAAACGACCCGCGATCGTCGCGGAACACGTCCGGTTCGACGATGACCAGGCCGTGCAAATCTCCGGCGTGCACGCGCATCGGACGAGTCTCGCGAAGGCGTCGAGAATGGGGGAAAGTGTCGCGGAGATAACAGTCGCCGATCTTCGCGATGGGAGTGAACTCCAGCATAACGGAACGACCACGGATCGAACAGGTGCGCCCCCGAGGCGGATCCATGCCGAAAACGCTCGTGGGCAGCCCCGTGATCGGGCGGCAATCGGTCACGAATCCGCCAGTTCGGCAGGTTTGTTGCTATGGTGCGCGTGCCGGCCGCGCCGATGGAATCAGAAGGCGGGATCTTGCCAGCGCGGGGGTCGGGCGCGTATCGTATAAGGATGGGCCGAAACGACGTGGCGGGCCGTCGCGGTCCGAAACCTTCGAACCGCTCCCCTCGGCACGCCGGTCCCGAGTCTCACAGGCCGGATTCTCACAGATCAGGTATTCACAGGGAGGAACTCCCGCATGGCGTCGATTCGACGGAACGCCTTTCGGCAAAAGGCCTTGCTATCGCTCGCGGCCGCCTTCGTGATTTGTTCCTACGCTCCTCCACTCCATGCCCAGCAGCAGCGCGGCGAGGGACGCCGCGGCAATTCCGCCGCCCGTACCGCCGCAGCCGCCAGCGACGCAGCCGCCACGGCGGAAACCGTGTTCACCAAAGCGGTTCCCGAGTCGCTCGAGGATCTGCTTGAAATCGAGCGGCAAGTCACCAAGCTTTCCGAGGACATGCTTCGCGCCACCGTCGGCGTGCGGATCGGCCGGGCGCAGGGGAGCGGCGTGATCGTCAGCGAAGACGGTTACGTGCTCACCGCGGCCCACGTGGCCGGTTCGCCGGACCGGGACGTCGAGTTCATCCTGCACGACGGCCGCAAGGTTCGCGGGAAGACGCTCGGCCTGCACCGCGGTCTCGATGCCGGACTGATGCAGATCACGACCGAGGGGGAATGGACCGTCGCTCCGATGGCGAAGATGGACGACATCAGCGTCGGCGACTGGTGCCTCGCCACCGGGCATCCTGGCGGCTATCACGACGGCCGCGCGCCGGTCGTGCGGTTGGGCCGGGTGGTTCTCAAGCGCGACAGCGTCATTCAAACCGACTGCGCGCTGGTCGGGGGGGACTCGGGCGGGCCGTTGTTCGACATGCGGGGACGGGTGATCGGCATTCACAGCCGCATCGGCCCGTCGATCGTCTGGAACTTTCACGTCCCCATTTCCGCATATGCGGACGGTTGGGAGCGGATGCTCGCCTCGGAGGTCTTCGGCAGCCGGCCGACGCGCGGCAGCGCCGTGATGGGAGTCAATGGCGAGGACCACGCCGACGGCGCGAAGGTCGTCGGCGTCTCGGAAGGCTTTCCCGCCCACGAGGCCGGAATCAAGGTGGGAGACGTCATCGTCAAGGTGGACGGCAAGACGTTCAACGGCTTCGACGGCTTGGCGCAGTCGATCCTCGAAAAGCAGCCGGGAGACGTGGTCGAAGTGGAGTTCCTGCGCGAGGGCGAACGGATGAAGAAGAAGATCACGCTCGCCGCCCGCGAGTGAATCGAATCCTCGGAAGCACGATGAGGGAGCATGGTCATGCAGCAAGGTTCATCGACGCGCGGGATCGCGCGGCGCGACTTTCTTCGCGGGCTGTCCGCCGTCTTGGCGGCCCTTCTGCTGTTCGGAACGATCGCCCCGGCGAGCGCCCAGTCGCTTTCCGAGCGCAGGCTGCGGAACGGATCGTCCGTCCGCGAGGCGTTTCGCTCCGTCGTCGCCGAGCCGAGCAAAGCAACTGTCCGAGTTCTCGCCGACAAGAAGCCCGTCGCGTTGGGGCTGGTCGTCGCGGCGGATGGACTGGTCCTCACCAAGGCCAGCGAGCTCGACGGCGATCTCACGTGCGAGTTGCGGGGAAACAAGAGTTACGACGCCGAAATCGTCGCCGTCCATCCCGACACCGATCTGGCGTTGCTCAAGATCGACGCCCGCGATCTGCCGGTCCTGGCGTGGCGTCCCGAGGGGGATCCGCCGGTGGGGGGCTGGCTCGCCACCCCCGGCCTCGAGGATCTGCCGATCTCGGTGGGGGTCGTCAGCGTGGGGCGGCGGGAGATCAAGCGGCAGCCGGGAGTCCTCGGCGTCACCATCGCCGATGAGGACGACGGAGCGACGATCACCCGCATTTTCTCGAACAGCGGGGCCGAGCGCGCCGGCCTGAAGGTCGGCGACATCGTCGTGTCGGTCGACGACACGATGATCGCGAACAGTGCCGCTCTCACCGGGCTGATCCGGGCGCAATTTCCCGGGCAGACGTTGAAGGTCACCATCCGCCGGGGCGAAAAGTCCGAGCAGGTGCGCGTCACCCTGGGGGACGCGATGGACGCGTTCTTCGAACGCGGCTCGTTGCAGAACCGCATGGGGGGCGATCTGAGCACGCGGCGATACGGGTTCCCGGTCGCGCTGCAGCACGACACGTACCTCAAGCCCTCCGAGTGCGGCGGGCCGGTCGTCGATCTCGCAGGCCGCGTGGTGGGCATCAACATCGCCCGCGCCGGACGGACCGAGAGCTTCGCCATCCCCACCAGCGAAATTCTCCCGCTGATCGAAGAATTCAAGGCCGGCAAATACGCCGTCAAGAAGGACCCGATTCCCCCCGACGCCGTTCTCGGCCCGCCGCCGGAACGCGACCCGGCCAGCAAGTGACACCCTTGGCCGACGGTCAACCACGCCCCCTCATTTTCCGGGTCTTCACCAGAATCCGTGGGTCGAAATTGTTGTTTTCAAGCTCCGCTCGGGC
>JBBDNT010000135.1:19209-28000 GCA_040877445.1 Planctomycetaceae bacterium | reverse complement strand
CGACATCCGGACGGCGATCCGCCGCAGCCAGCCGGCGAACCGCTCCGGCTGCCGAAGCTGATCGATCTTCCGCATCGCTCGGAGGAACACTTCCTGCGCGACCTCCCGCGCTTCGGAACGGTTCCGCAACCGGCGGAGCACGATCCAGAAGACGGTGTCGTCGAAGTGCTCGACCAGCCGGCCGAAGGCTTCGCGGTCTCCCCGCTGCGCGAGGCGGACCAATTCCACGATCCGCTGAGTGTCCATGGGGTTCTCTGTGGTTTCCCGATTGGCGGAGGAAGCGAGAGGTCAGAGGTCAGAGATCAGACTGCCTGCTGCCGACTGCTTCCTGCCGACTAAATTCCTTCGTCCGATGCGTTTCGCGATCGACCGGCCGCCTTTAGGGCGGCCGTGGGTCGGAACGATCGGAAAGCGCGCGACGTCGAAACGCGGCGCGTCGTCCGATCGAGCGGAACGCATCCCGGTGTCACGGTCCCGGCCATCTCGCGAAGGCCGACACCTCGCTGAATGAAGCGAGGGCCTGCTTCAGCCGCACAATGTCCTGTTGAGGACGAGTGCGGCCCACAGGGGGGCCGGCAGGCGTCCCGCCGTCTCGAACAGCACGGGCTGTTCGCAACAACGGGACTCCGGCACGCGGCAACTCGGCGTCTGCGGTGCGACGGGGCGGCGGCCTGGCCGTCGCCGTTTGTCGTCCGCGACGCCGGAGGGCGTGCCCGTTCCGGGATACGAGGGGGCTGCGGGCATCGACCGATGCGCACCGTCGCCACCCGGAATCGTGACGGCCGAAAGACCGGTCCGACGATCGACGAGCGAATTGTGGCGATTGGTGAGTTGCATCGGTCTTCCTCCTGCGGGATCAACCGCAGCCTCGGGAAACCACTGGGCGGGGTTGGAAACGACGGCCCCCGCCGGACGCCGTCACCGGCCGGACGATGCCGGCCGGGGGAAACCGTGAAAACACGATCTCCCTTTTCAGATACACCGTAAGACGACCGAAAGCGACGAAAGGTTCACGGGAAATCGGAAGAATTCGAAAAAAAGCCGGCCGTACCGCGACAGTGCGCGATTTTCGGACAGAAAGATGAGGGGCAGAAAGATGGAAACGCGACGAAGGGTTGACGATCTCCGGAGAGGCATGATCGACTTCCGCGCCTCGGCGTGACCAATGAGCCGAGGGGTTCATCCCGTCGGTGGGAACATCCTTGGCTCACGTGAAACCTTCCCTCACTCGTCCAGGTCGCCGGAGAATACGCAAGAGGCGTCTGATCTCGGACCGCCGCTACCCCGCGCTGGCCCCCGCGGTCGAGTTCCCGGGGAAGCGGTGAGCGCAGAACAACCGCTCCCACCAGCGGGCATGCCGCAGGTTCGGGTCGCCCGGGTTGACGACGTGCTCTTTCCCGCGGCGGGTGCGGAGCAGCAGCCGTTCGTCTTCGGTGACGCCGGCGACCGTCCAGAACTTGTCCACGACGTACGAGTACGTCTCTCCCCGAGGGGCCGGGTCGATGCTTTTCGCCCGCGGACCGGGATGGTTGGAGAACTTGCTCTTGCGGTAGACGACGGGGTCGCCGGGCTTGTAGGCGCTCATGGGTCGTGTCCATTCCGACGAAACGGGGTGATGGAGCGGGGAATCCCTCCCCACTTTCAGGTTAGCTCAGCAACGGGACCGCGTGCAATAAGGGTTTCTCGGGTTTGTTCGACTCGGGGGGCGCGAATTCCGGATTTCCGCTTTTCACGACATGGCTCATCTTTGCTCATCATAGCGCGCAACGATGCGGGAGAAAAGGGGCGAGTCGATTGCACGGGAACCGCCGCTCCTTCAGAATCCAGCGTGGCGCAACCATCGCGCAGCTTTCGAAGACCCTCACCTCGGCTCGTTCCGGCTCCCTGTCATGCGGATCGGCATCTTCGCGGACGCGCACGACCACGTGGACAACGTCCGCCGCGCGGTGGCCGAGTTCAACGCCCGCCAGTGCGACCTGGTCGTGTTCGCGGGCGACTTCGTCTCGCCGATCGTCGTTCCCCCGTTGCGGAAGCTCGCCTGCCGGGTGCTCGCCTGCTTCGGCGACAACGAGGGAAACCGGCCGGGCATCCAGGGGGGAATGCGAATCATCGGCCTGGTGGCCGAGCCCCCGTTCTGTTTTCGCGCCACGGACGGCACGCGGGTGCTCGTCACGCACCAGCTCGACAAGGTCCGCGACCACTTCGCGGGGTGCGACGTCGTGATTTCGGCGCACACGCACCGCCCCGGAATCGTCCGTGATCGGGAAGGCCGGGTGTTCGTCAACCCGGGCGAAACGAGCGGCTGGACCTATCGCAAGCCGTCGATCGCGATCCTCGAAACCGAAACCCGCGAAGCTTACATCGTCCCGCTTCCCGAGATGCCCGCGACCTGCCCATGAACGTCTTCTTCTGGAACGTCTTTTTCGCGATCGTCTGGTCGCTGGCCACCGAGCACGTCGATCCGACGAACCTCGGCGTCGGCTTCGTGCTGGGCTACCTGGTGCTGTGGTTCTCGCAGCCCGCTTTCGGACGGTCGAACTACTTCCGCAAGCTGCCCCAGGTGGTGAGCTTCGCCGCGTTCTATCTGTGGGAATTGCTGCTCTCGAATTTCCGCGTGGCGTACGACGTGGTGACGCCGACGAACTACATGCGTCCGGGAGTGATCGCCGTTCCCCTGGACGCGAAGACCGACGCGGAGATCACGCTGCTGTCGATGCTCATCACGCTGACGCCCGGCACGCTGAGCCTCGACCTTTCCGCCGACAAGAGCCTGCTGTTCATTCACGGCATGTTCGTCGAAGATCCGGACGCCTTCCGCGCCTCGATCAAGGATCGGCTCGAACGGCGAGTATTGGAGGTGATGCGATGATCGAACTGGACTTCGACAACGGCCTCCTCGCGGCGAGCGTGCATCTCGTGTTCGTGATGCTCTGCCTGTCGATGCTGCTGGGACTGCTGCGGCTGGTTCGCGGGCCCACATTGCCGGACCGCGTGATCGCCCTCGATCTGATCGGCACGACGGTGGTCGGCGTGATCGCCGTGCACACGATCGCGGAAGGGGAGCCGGTGTACCTGATGGCGGCGGTGGTGGTGGCGTTGATCATGTTCCTGGGAACCGTCGCGTTCGCGTTCTACGTGCAGAAAGGAGGGCTGTCGTGAACGACACGATCGCGGCCGTTCTGCTGCTGGCCGGGGGAGCGTTCACGCTGATCGCCGCGGTGGGCGTGGTGAAGCTGCCCGACTTGTTCACGCGGATGCAGGCTTCGACGAAATCGGCCACGCTGGGGGTCGGTTGCACGTTGGTGGCGGCGGCGGTGCATTCCGGCGAGATCGGGGTCATCACGCATGCGCTGCTGGTGGCGTCGTTCCTGTTCCTCACCGCGCCGATCGCCGCGCACATGATCGCCCGGGCGGCGTACTTCGTCGGCGTGCCGTTGTGGGAAGGGACGCACATCGACGAACTTCGCGACCACCGCGACGAACCGCCGACGGATGTTTCCGAAGGCGTCATCCCCCCCGGCGACGAGCCGGCGTGAGAAATCGACTTCAACATCGTAGCGGAAGTCGCAAGACTTCCAATGCTCACACAGCAACGGTCGGAATTCTTGCGAATTCCGCTACGGCAATGGCCGCATCGAGTCGCTCCATGGCAATTGAAGACAGCCTCTGATCCGGGAGCGAGCGCCCATGAGCCGCGGATTTCTGGGGAACGACGCCTCGCTGATGCTGGACGTGGTGGTCTGCGCGCTGGTGCTGGTCGTGCCGGTGCTGGCCTTCAGCGTGTGGCGGGTGAAGTTCGCGCGAAGCTATCGGCCGCACCGGAACCTGCAACTGGGACTGGGAGCGGTGCTGCTCGTCGCGGTCGGGGCGTTCGAGATCGACTTGCAGTTGTATCACGGCGGCTGGCAGAACGTGGTGAACCGTCCGGGCGAGACGCCGCGGCTCGTGGGGGCCGAACTGGCCTTCGCGCGAACGGTGCTGCGAGTGCACCTGGTGTTCGCGATCACCACGCCGTTGTTGTGGGCGGCGACGATCGTGCTCGCCCTGCGGCGGTTTTCGTCTCCGCCCGCGCCCGGCGCGCACAGCCGAACGCACAAGCTGCTGGGGTGGCTGTCGACGATCGACCTGGGGCTGACGTCGGTCACGGGGCTGGCGTTCTACTATTTCGCGTTCGTCGTCACGTAAGGCCGCCGCTGGCGCGCCGCGCGCACGGACTCGGCATCCGACGTCGCTTGCGGTTTCGGATCGAAATCGCGTCACGTCGAATTCCGTTTGGGGCGGCCGAGGCCGTTCGATTCGGCGAGCGCCTGTTCCAGCCGGACGAGGCGCGCCTCCAGCCGTTCTTCCGTGACTTGATCGAGCGGACGGTTGCCGTAGCGGACGCGGTAGAACCAATCGACCACTTCGATGGGGAACCGAGCCAGGTCGGCGCGGGCGAGCGGGTCGCCGAATGCCTGCGCGACCGCGCGGGCGAATTCGCGCGGCGTTTGCGCTTCGTCGCGATCGAGTCCGCGCGATCGGCAGACCGCGCGGAACCGGTCGTAGAACGGGACGCCGGAATCGCCCGCCCGCCGCCGGGACCGGAACAAGCCGCCCAATTCGCGCAACGGCCGCCACAGGCGTCGCAGCAGTCGAGCCACCCCGGCGAGCGCGATCAGGAACAGGAACGTGACCACCCAGGCCTGCCAACTCAGCCATTTCTCGGGTGAGGAGAAGACTTCCCGCAGCCAACTCCACAGCGCGGCGAAGCTGAAATCGGCGGGACGGGACTTCTCCCACCAGGCGGACGCCGTCAGGTGAATCGGCTCGTAGACTTCGCGGGACTGCCTTTCGGGCGTCATTTGCAGCACGTAGCGGTTCCACATATCGTTCATCATGCTGGCGAACTCCCGCCACGACGGCATCGACGGCGCGAACCGCTGCAAGCTCGCGTTCCGGGCGGCGGAGGGAGTGGCGTCGAGCGCGATCCAGCGGTCGTCGACGTAGGCCTCGACCCAGGCATGCGCGTGCCGCTCCTCCACTTCGAACCAACCGGTGAAGCGGTTCCGCGATCCTCCCTTGAATCCGCTGACGAGGCGGGCGGGAACGCCCGCCGCGCGCAGCATCAGGGCCAGCGCCGAGGCGTAATACTCGCAGTGGCCGCTCCGGCGGTTGAACAGGAAGTCCTCGACGGGGTCGATCGTGACGTCTTCGATCGAGACGTCCAGCGAATAGGTGAAGCCCCCCTCGTCGCGCAGATACCGCACCAATCGCCGGGCCGTCTCGGCATCGTCCGGGGCCCTCTCGGCCGCTGGTCGATCGCGTCGGATCCCGGCCGCGGTCGCGGAGGGATGTCCCGCCAGGTCGCGCGCCAGCGGAATCAGCCGGGGCAGGGCGCTCACCGGCAATTCCAGATAATAGTTTCGAGTCGCCCGATCGAGACCGCCGCTCGGTTCCGACCAATCGGGCGCCGCCGCGCGCCCGTCCGCATCGAGCGGCGAGTAGGCCGAATAGTGAAGGCCGCCGTCCTGCTTCGGTCGCAGAATCGTGCCGGTCTGCGGTTGATGCCGGGACGGCCGCGGGCCACCGGCGTCGTCGCGGATGCGGGCGACGTCTCCTTCGACCGGCCATCCCAGCAAGCAGCCGGCCACGGGAGGCATCGCGAACAGGTAGCTTCCGTTGCCGCCCCGCAGGCGATAATCCTGCCGGACGATGGGGAACCTGGTTCTTTGCGACAGAGAGAACGGCGCCTCGTAAGTGTGATGGGCGGACCAGCGACCGCTGCGATACTGCCCCAGCACAGCCCCGCGGAACAACGGCTCTCCGTCACCGCCGTATCCGTTCCCGCGCGCGAACTCCTCGACGTCGACGGTTTCGGTGCGGAATTCCGGGCCGATGCGGACGAGGCGGACGTCGAACACCTGCTCGGTGCTTTCGAGAATCTGGCCGATGTCCCCCAGTTGGACCTCGTCGGCGAAGCCGGTTCGCATCGTGCCGGGATCGGAGTGAGTGGTGAGCGAATCTCGGTTTCCCACCCAAATCCGCGGAACCAGCGCGAAGAACATCGACACCAGCAGCAACGAGAGGCTCGTCGTGGCGAGCACTCCGAACAAGAATCGCCAGCTGATCCAGCGCTCGCCCGGACCGCACTGCGCCGTCCCCTCCACGAGGGCCGGCCGCCGCAGCTCCGCGGCCCACGTCGAATCGCCGCCCACGCCCCGCTTCCCGCCGCGCGCCCCGACGGCGCGGGTCGCCGCCGCGGAACGCGAGTCGAACGCGGGAAACGCATCGAACGCGCGGAAGCGGGAACCACCGCTCCCGGCCAGTTCGGCGAATTCCCGCCGATTCCCGATCCGCACGTGCGCCTGGCACAGCGAGAACACCGCCAGCGTCCAGATCGCCGCGAACAGGAACAGCACCAGCGACGCGCCGAACACGCTCGACTTGGTCAGCACCGTCCCCACCGCCACTTGCAGCACCGCCAGCGCGCACAACCACCAATACTGCGCGATCCGCTTCGGCTGGAAGAACAGCACCCACGTCAGGTAGACCAGCAGGTGCGCGAGCGCCAGGAACCGCGATTCCAGACTGTCCCGGCTGAATTCCATTCCCGCCGCCACGAACGCCAGCAGCCCCAGCAGGTTCGCGCCGATCGGCGACAACTCGATCCGCCGCGTCCGCTCGGTCAGGAAGAATGCCAACAGGCCCAACGGAGGAGTCAACAACGCCGGCCACGCCGCGCCTTCCGCGAACGCCAGAATCAACGATCCCAGGCACACCAGGCCGAACACGCTGATGCGGAACGCCAGCAGAATTCCCGGCACGATTCCCTCCCACTCATAACTCGTAACTCGTCCCCTCGTCACTCCCAACGAAACAGCGTCTCGAACCCCTCTCCACCCACTTCGATCACGCGCGGCGACGGGCCGCGACCGCGATCGTCCAGCGCTTCCGCGAGTTCCGCATGGGCCGCGCTCTCCCGGGCGCGCGTGGTGACCAGCATCGTCAGCGCGCCCCGCGAGCGCACCGCGGCCGATTCCTCGAACAGCCGCCGCACGTCCCCCGCCGGACCCGCCACCGCCAACGCCAACGTCGACAACAGCGCATTCAGCGCCACGGGACCGGATCGGCCGCTCCAACTCGCGAATTCCGCGCCGGCGATCCGCAGTTCGACCACCGCGTCGTAGCCGCGGCGAAGCTGCTCGACGCAAACCGTGGCGGCGAAGCTCACCGCCAGTTCGATCCGGTCCAGTTCCTCATTCCCGGGGCGGGGGGGCGTCCACAAGTCGAGCAACAGCACCAGGTCCGGCTCACGGCTTTCCTGGAACTCGCGGACCATCAACTGTCCCTGACGCGCCGATGATCGCCAGTGGATCGACCGGGGATTGTCCCCCCAGCGGTGCTCGCGCAAGTGATGAAACTCGTCGTCGAACGCGCCGCGCCGCGGCTCGTGCCGGCGGGTTAGTTCGGCGGCCCGCACGCGCTCCCGGTTCCACTGCGACGTGAGCCGGCCCAGTCGGGGATAGACCACCAACTCCCCCGGCTCGTCGAACGCCACGCTCCGCTCGACCAGCCCCAGCGGAAAGCGGGTGGTCAGCAGCAACGGCCCGAGACGATAGCGCCCCCGCCGCATGAGCTTCAACCGGTACGACGCAGCCCGCCGGCCGCGGGGTGGAACCCGCGCGAACAACACCCGGGCGGAAATTTCCTCGTCTTTCCGGACGATGTGATCGCCGACCTCCATCAACCACGACGAGAGCCACCGCTTCCCGTTTTCGATCGCCAGTTCGACCGCCACCGTTTCCCCCGCCATCACCGAGGGGGGCGCCCGACGAACCACCCGCGTCCGCTTGAGCACCATGATCATCACCCAGCCGTTCAGCACGAACGGCCCCGCCATCATCGCGAACATCAGCATCAACAGGTTCGACTGCCCGAGCAACGAGCCCAGGAACATCACCGTCATGATCGTGAGGTAGGCGAAACCCTGCGGCGGAAGCATGATCCGCCGTTTGCGGCCGCCCCGCGTCAGCCTTTTCCGAGAGGCGAGTAGTTGCTCGATGCCCCACAACTCCAACGCGATCAGCGACACGAAGAACGCGATCCGCGTGACCGGGTTCCAGATCGGCCACTCGAAGGCGGCCTTCACGTAGAACAGCAACAACCCCAGTCCGCCGGCGATCGCCAGCGCGCCCGGCAACGAGACGGCGCGATCCGCCGCGGTCTTGCTCGCCGAAGTCACATCACCGGAATGCATGGAAACGTCCCGCGAAGCGGCGGCGGAGCGGCATCGACGCGATTCGCGCCGCCCGGGACGGATGGCGCGCCCCCGCCCGATCGATTCTATCCGCATCGGACTCCCCCGACCAAGCCGGCGGTCGATGACTTCCCGAATCTTCGCGGTTTCAGCCATGACTCGAAGGGGGATGGAAGTCGGAACGGCCGGCCGAACGCTTGCGGTTTCGCGTCACGATGCCATCATAGGCCGCAACGATTTCGAATCACCCCGCTCCTCGAGATTCCCCCTCCACGGATTTCCGGAGTCGCGCTATGCCCGACGTCGCACGCCTTGCGGCCGATGCTCTCACCGAGACCGGCGGCCTGTTCCGTCTCGCCCCCACTTGGGTGCCCCGCTCATTCCTGCAGCCGGGACGGCGGTTGAAACTGCACCCGGCCGACTACTACGCCCTCGGCACGCATCGCGGGGGAATCGACGAGCGGTGGTTCGGCTCGACCACGCCCACCGCCAACGAAGGCGCGCCTTCCGACGAAGGCTTGAGTTACTGCATCTTCGGCCGCTCCAGCGACCCCC
>JBBDNT010000135.1:10175-19199 GCA_040877445.1 Planctomycetaceae bacterium | reverse complement strand
ACGCTTCGAGCGTCCGGGTCGCTTCACTCACCCGCTTTACCCTTCGCGACGCCATCTCCGAACTCAAGGGCGAAATCGTCGGCGATGCGATCTGGAACAAGTACGGCAAGTGGCCCGTGTACTCGAAGTTCTTCGACAACATGGGCCCGATCCCGCATCACATGCACCAGAACCAGGAACAGGCCGCGCTCGTGAAGCAGGAAGGCAAACCCGAGTCGTACTACTTCCCGCCGCAGATGAACGCCATCGGCAACAATTTTCCCTACACGTTCTTCGGCCTCGAACCGGGAACCACGAAGGCTGACGTGATCCGCTGTCTCGAACGCTGGAACGACGGCGACAACGGCATCCTCGACTTGTCGAAGGCGTATCGCCTGAAGCCCGGCACCGGCTGGCTCGTGCCGCCGTGCATCCTCCACGCGCCCGGCAGTCTCGTCACCTACGAGCCTCAATGGGGCAGCGACGTGTTCGCCATGTACCAGTCGATGGTCGAAGGCCGGGCGGTCCCGCGCGAACTGCTCACCAAGGATTTTCCGAGCGACAAGCACGGCGACCTCGCGTATCTCGTCGACGCGCTCGACTGGGAGGCGAATGTCGATCCCAGTTTCAAGGACCATCATTATCTCGAGCCGGTCGTCGCCGCGGAGGATTCCGGCTGGTGCGACCGCTGGATCGTCTATGGCCGCGTGAACGGCGCGCAGCTCTTCACGGCGAAGGAATTGACGGTCGAGCCGAGGGCGAAATGCACCCTCCGCGACGACGCGGCCTCCGGCTGGATCACCGTGCAAGGGGAAGGCCGCCTCGGCCGATTGCGGTTGCAGACCCCGGCGATGATCCGCTTCGGCGCGATGACCGAGGACGAAGTCTTCATCACGGCGAAGGCCGCCCGCGCGGGGGTCGAAATCGAAAACACCGGCAGCGAACCGCTCGTCGGCCTGCGCTACTTCGGCCCCGACGCGCAACCCGGCGCCCCGGAAATCGCCGATCGTTCGAAGTGACCGCCCCTTCGCCAGTCTGGTCGTTATCCGCAATTTAACGCGAACTTCCGGCGGAAAGCAGTTGACGCCCCCGCATCGCACGGCAATAATGCGGTAGCAACGCCACGGCGGCGTGAACGATCGGCGGTTCTCTCCAGGCGGTTTCGCATTCGACGGATCGACCCTTCCGCGAAAACACATCTCCCCACTGGACGGACCAAGCATTTCCGAAGGGGTTTCCCCCTGATCGATGCGCCGTGACGACCCATCCGACCCGAGGGCGGATGCCCGAATGGTCATGACAGGCAACGCCACACAAGCGACAAGGTGTTCACCACACCCGCGGGATGAGGGTGCGCGCGGCGGTTCCGCGGAGATGGGGCCGAATGTGGTCCGCGAACTTCCGGTCGTCGGCCGCCGAGCGAGCGCCGACGGGCGGGTGACCTAAGGATGCCGAAAATTGTCAGGTAACGAATCGCGGAGTCTTCGCGAGGACGGGGCCGGTCTTCCGCGAACCGGAAACCACGAGGAACCAGAAAAAGACATGACCACCAACCTCATCGACCCTCCCGCCGCCAAGTCGGCCGCTTTTCCCGAACTCTCCAACCAGCTCGAGAAGGATCTCGTGCAGGTCTTCAAGCTGCTCTCGGACGAGACGCGGCTGAAGATCCTGCTGTACCTGGCCCGCGAAGGGGAACTGCACGTCACCGCCCTGTGCGATCGGCTCGGCCAAAGCCAGCCGGCCGTCAGCCATCACTTGGCGCTGCTCCGCGTCGCCGGGCTGATCGAGCCGCGGCGGGACGGGAAGCACAACTACTACTCGGTCCGGCAGGAGCATTTCCACGGGCTGATGACGGAACTGTTCCAAAGCATCAGCGATCCCGGCGCCGACGAAATCCGCTTCGACGAGTTCGTCCTCACGCACGACAACTGACGGTCGCGTTCGCCCGCGGCCGCGGCGGGGCGACCACCGAGAGCGGCTGCGCGTCGGTTTCCGGTTTCGCGATGAATCCCGTTCGCGCTTGGTCCACTCAGGGAACTCCGCCGTTTCGCCACGGCCTGCGCGGCCGTGACATGGCCCGGTGAGTTCGGCGAGGTCGATCGCTCGGACCGCCCCATGCTTGAACGGGGCGGGGTGCCCCCGTGCCCCTTGACATGGTGATCCGCCTGCGTGTACACATGCGGCAATGATCGGGGCGTGTGCGGATCGACCCTGCCGCTGGGTCGAATGAAGCGCCAGGGGCTTCCGGAGGACTCTGTTGGGTCGCCGTTCCATGAAAAGACTGCGTCTGGATGGACGGTACGGACAGGTAAGCACCGTCAAGGCCGCGGGTGCCACCTATACGCCGACCGAGCTTGCCGACTTCGTCGCGGCGCGGATCGTCGAAGCCGTGAAACCGTCGCAACGCGATTCGGTGGTGCGGATCCTCGATCCAGCTGTGGGGGAGGGGGAGTTGCTCGTCAGTCTGCTCCAGCGTATTCCCGCGCATTGCCGCGCTGAAGTTCACGGGTTCGACACCGACGAAAAGACACTCGAACACTGCGCCCACAACCTCCGCACCAAGTTTCCCGGCGCGGAGATCCACTTGACGTCGGGCGACTTCCTCGAGTCGATCCTTGAAGAACGGGCACGCATTGCTCCGGGAGGGCTGTTCTCAGCAGAGATCACTGATGGCTACGATCTTGTCATTGCGAACCCGCCCTATGTGCGCACCCAGATCCTGGGCGCTTCCGAGGCCCGACGCATCGCCGAGCGTTTCCGGCTGACCGGCCGGGTCGACCTCTGTCATGCATTCATCATCGGAATGGCGACCGTGCTGCGGCCGGGAGGAATCGCCGGGATCATCGTTTCGAACCGCTTCATGACGACCCGGGCCGGAGCGTCCGTCCGCCGCGCAATCCGCGAGCGGCTTCATCTTCGGCACGTCTGGGATCTGGGGGACACGAAATTGTTCGATGCCGCCGTGTTGCCGGCCGTGCTGCTGGCGGAAGGTCGCAACGGACAGAGTGGCGAGGATCCCCGATTCACTTCGATTTACGAGACCGCCGAACCTCCACAACATGTCGCGGGGTCGATCGCAGAAGGAATCGGGCTCGCGGGCGTAGTGCAAGTACCCGGCGGCCGAAGGTTCCGTGTCCGGCACGGCACGCTGGATGCTTCCGGCGGCCGATCCGGCGTCTGGCGGATCGCGACCGCCGAAGGAGATCAGTGGCTCTCCGCCGTCACGGCCCATACATGGCGGACGTTTCGCGACATCGGCAAGGTACGCGTGGGCGTCAAGACCTGTGCGGACAAGGTCTTCATTCGCCCGGATTGGGACGATCTGCCCGATGGCGATCAGCCCGAACTCCTTCGTCCCTTGGCGACGCACCACATCGCTCGGCGATTCCGCGCCGCCACTTCTCAAGAACGGCGCAGAATTCTATATCCACATGAATGTCGGCACGGAAAGCGATACGCGGTCGATCTTGCGGCTTATCCGAAAAGCCGGAAGTATCTGGAGCGACACCGGGAGACTCTTGAAAGTCGAACTTATGTTCTGGATGCCGGGCGCGAGTGGTACGAGATCTGGGTTCCGCAGGATCCGGAACTGTGGGCGAAGCCGAAGCTGATTTTTCGCGACATCAGCGAAGAGCCGTGCTTTTGGCTGGATCGCGAGGGCTCGATCGTGAACGGAGATTGCTATTGGCTCTGTTGCGAGTCGCCCGAGGACGAACCTCTATTGTGGTTGGCTCTCGCGGTTGCCAACTCGAAGTTCGTGGAGGTCTTCTATGACCACAAGTTCCACAACAAGCTCTACTCGGGACGGCGGCGTTACATCACGCAATACGTCGAGCAGTTTCCGCTTCCGGATCCGAAAACCCGAGGCGGCCGCAGACTGGCCGAATTGGCCCAGACGATGCACTCCTCGAATGACGCCCGGCTCGACGAATCGCTGTCGCGCGAGCTGAACGCGCTCGTTTGGCAGGCATTCGGGCTACCGGTCGAAGAAGTCGCGCGGTAGGTGGATTTGCAGCTTCCGATTGAGTACGCGTCCTTGGAACTGCCGAAACCGACTAAAGAACGCTTCGCCGGTCGTCAGAATGACGTGCGTGAGCCGGATCTTCGCACCTTCCGCCTGGGCGCAGAAAACGCCGTATCGCACGTCGCAGTGCCGCACGACCTTTTTGCCGATTTGCGGAACATCGAGTGGTTCGAGGCTGTCCGGACGGACGAGCCCCAAGTCGATCGTCGGGGAAAGTTGGAGTTTCACTTCGAGAAGTTGATGGCGGACGTCGGGAAACTGTCCGTCATCTTGATATCCCGCATAGCCTAACGCGGAACAAACCAGCCGATGCAGTGTCGCGCCCCGGTTCCGTTCCTGATCGTGACCGGAATCCTCGAATGTGGCTCCGATGAGCGGTTTCAGTCGGCGGAAGAGGGTTGCGATCGCCAATAGCTGCCCGGCCTTCGGATGATCGGCTGGCGTGGCGACCTTCCGAAGATCAAGTCTGTTCTTGACGAAGGGACTCAGCGATTCGGTATCGCTCTCGACGACCAATTCGGCGGCCTTCTCGCCGACGACGCAGCGCGCCTGATATTTTTGCGTGAGCGTTCCGGTCGTGTCGAGCAGAGCGAGCGTGTCCCCGGTCACGACTTTCACGCGCGTGATGACGGACTCGTTCGAGACCCGAACCAGAACGTATCGACGTGCCGGCGCAAGATCCTCGTTCCAGACCTGCAGGTTGTTCGCCTTTTGAACGTAAGTGTCGAACGCCTGTCCGGGAAATCGCGGGTTCGACTTTCGGAAGGACGCCGGAACCGGATAGCCCAACGAGCGACAAACGTACTCCTTCAGGATCTTCGAACGCGTTCGCAGAGCCAACCCCGCAAGCGAAATGCCGCGCAGCCCGCGGTCGAGCAGCAACTCGAGTTCTGGCGATGGAATCCACAACTCGGGGTCGCCGATCTCGATGGGGTCGTAGATCGTCAAGCCACTTCGGGTGATTGCCCGGACGAATCGCCGCGGCGTGCGCATCAGTACCGCCAGAAAGCGACAAAGGTCGAGACACCTTTGTCGATTTCGTCCTGATGCAGCCTCGATCTTCAGCCGAATTCCCGCTACGCCTCGATCGTCATCAAGCGGTATGCCACATCGCTGAACGACGCCGCCGAAACATACCCGTCGACGTCGCCCGTCTCGACCCGTTCGAGCAACTCGGTGCAGGGATCGCCGAACGTCGCATCGTCCGCGAACGAGTAGACGAAGACATTCGCATCGAGGAAGACCGATGCGCCGGTCGGAATCGCCGTGAAGTTCATGGCGACTCCAGCACCCCGTCTTCGTACACGGCCTCGATTTCGAGCGGCATCGGAGACTTTCCGCGGCTCATGGAGGAACTCGCTCAGCTCGCCGACGCCACCGCCGCTTGCAGCCGTTCGCGGTCGCGTTCGCCGTCTTCTTCGCCGTTCGTGCCGACGAATCCCTTGAGATGCGTGGCCCGCGTGTGGTGCTGGAGCTTTTTCAGCGCCTTCGATTCAATCTGCCGGATCCGCTCGCGGGTCACCTTGAAGATGCGGCCCGTTTCTTCGAGCGTGTAGCTGTAGCCGTCCCCCAGGCCGTAACGCAGGCGGATGATCTCCCGCTCGCGGTAGGTGAGGCTCTTCAGCACGTGCTCGATCTTGTCGCGCAGCATCTGCTGCATGGCGGAATCGGCGGGCGTGGTGTCGTTGTCGTCTTCGAGGAAGTCGCCGAACTGGCTGTCCTCGCTCTCGCCGACCGGCGTGTCGAGGCTGATCGGGTGCTTCCAGGTCTTCATGATCCGCTCGGTGTCCTCGAGGCTCAGGCCCACCGCGGCGGAAAGTTCCTCCATGCTCGGCTCGCGGCCGGTGCGCTGGCGAATCTCTTCGCTTTTCGCCTTGAGCGTCGAAATGCTCTGGAACATGTGCACCGGAATGCGGATCGTCCGGGCATGGTCGGCGACCGCGCGGGTGATCGCCTGGCGAATCCACCACGTGGCGTAGGTGGAGAACTTGTAGCCCCGGCGATACTCGTACTTCTCGACGCCCCGCATCAGGCCGGCGTTCCCCTCTTGGATGAGGTCGAGGAAGGAGAGGCCCCGGTTGCGGTATTTCTTGGCGATCGACACGACCAACCGCAGGTTGCCGCCGGAAAGCTGCTGCTTGGCCTTGGTCCAGGCGTCGAACCGGCGGCGGATTTCCTTCACGCGGGCCAAAAACTGCTCCGGCGTCTCGTAGAGCATCTGCACCAGTTCGTGCAGTTCGCGGGCGGCGAGTTGCGGGTCTTCCTGCCGACCCGAGCGGGGACGCTTCGGCTGGCCTCCCGCCTGCTGCCGCTGAAGTTCCTCGACGCGGGCCGCGATCTGCTCCATCCGCTTCATCACCGGCTGCAGCCGTTGCGTGCGGACGCTCAACTCTTCGCAGAGGATCGCCATCTTGCGGCGGCGAAGGCGGAGGCTCTCGGCAATCTTCTTCCGCTCGGTCTTGGTGGTCGCGGCGAGATAGGTCTGGAACTCGGCGGCATTGACTTCCAGCAGATGATCGAGCGTCTCGAGGTTGATCTCCATCCGCCCGAGGATCTGCTCCTTGCGGACGTTCTCGGTCTCGGAGGTCCTCAGCGTCCGCTCGAACGGCAGTTCGCCGGCCTTCACTTTGTGCAGCGTGTCGACGGCGATCCGCAGGGCGAAGTCGGACTCCATCAGCTTCCGGCGGAACCGCTTGCGGGTGATTTCGATGTGCTTCGCCAGGTAGATCTCGCGCTCCCGCGAGAGCAGGGGGATGTTCCCCATCTGGCTGAGGTACATGCGGATCGGATCGCGCGAGGACAGCGCGACCGGCTCCTGTTCGAGCAGCTTGGCGGTCGCCGCCTGGTCCCGGGCGGTCGCGGCGGTCAGCGGAACCGGATCGGCGTCTTCGGGAAGCTCGACGAGGTCGAGACCAGTGTCTTCCAGCAACAACACGAGCTGGTCGATCATCGACGGATCGCCCCCCTCGTCCGGGAGGAAGTCGTCCACCTGGCGGGTGGTCATGTGCCCCAGCGCGCGCGCCTGCTCGACCAACTGCTGAAATTGCTCACCGTATTGATGCACGAGTTACTCCTTCACCATCAGGAAGAGTCGATCGCACGTCCATGCACGTTCGAGGGTGAATGCTCGGGTCGATCCGTCGCGCCGCCCCGAACCGGGACTGAGGCGTGCCTTCCGGCGAATCAGCCGGAGCAAGCGGGCACGCGGTCGCTCGACGGAACGCCCGGGTCGGCTCACGTTCGTGGCGCACCGGCAATGGGGGAAGTGATTTCGGTCGGCATCGGCATCGGCCACACGCCCGCCCGGCGTGGGCGCACGTCTCGACCAATGGGATGCGGCAAGCGGGTTCTCATCGCCAGAATCCTTTCCCTCATCGAGAACCGGTGCGGCAGTCGCCCTTCGTGAGCGGTGCCCCATACTAACAAAAACAACTCCCCCCGACACGGAAAAAACTCCCAAGGTCGCGAAAATTCGGAAAATCCCGCCCTGCCCCACCTTGCGTCCCCGCGCCGCTCCGCGACCGCGCCCCATGCGGCATTATTCGCCCCCTCCCACACGTCCGTCAACAGGCGGATTCCCCTATTCTAGCTCGGCAACCGCCTCCACGACGGGCGATTCCGCAAACTCGCTCCCACCAGCGTCCCGCAGGAAGACGGAAACGCGGCGGCATTGCGGAAGCCGCTGCCGGGCGCGAAACCGGCAAGCGGCGTGGTCCGTCACTGGTTCCATCGTTCCGTTTCTCGTCGCTTCCCTTACGACGCCTTTCGCAGGAACGCCTTCAGGACCGCGCGGACATCCGTTTCCGGCACGTCGGCGAAGGTTTCGACGTGGCCGATGCGCGTCGGCAACACGAACCGCAGGCGTCCGCCGACCGATTTCTTGTCGAGACGCATGCTCGACAGGGCCGCTTCGGCGTCGATCCGCACCGCCGCGGGCAGCGTCGTCGGCAGGCCGAACGCGTGCAGCAGCGAGATTTGCCGCTGCGTCGCGGCGGCGTGGATCAGGCGGCGGCGATCCGCGAGCCGGCTCGCGCACGCCATCCCGATCGCCACCGCTTCGCCATGCAGCAGTTCACCGTAGCCCGCGAGCGCCTCGAAGGCGTGGCCGAACGTGTGGCCGTAATTGAGGACCGCCCGGAGGCCCGTGCGCTCGAACTCGTCCCGTTCGACGACGTCGGCCTTGAGCCGGCAACTTCGGGCGACGACATGCGCGAGCGCCGCCGGGTCGCGGGCGGCGATGCGGTCGGCGTTCGCTTCGAGCCAGTCGAAGAAGTCGGCGTCGAGGATCACGCCGTACTTCACGACTTCGGCGAGTCCGCTGCGGAAGTCGCGGTCGGGAAGGGTGTCGAGCGTGGCGGTGTCGACGAACACTCCGAGCGGCTGATGAAACGCGCCGATCAGGTTCTTCCCCCGCGGATGATTCACGCCGACCTTCCCGCCGACGGAGCTGTCCACCTGGGCGAGCAGCGTCGTCGGCACTTGAATGAACGGCAAACCGCGGGCATAGGTCGCGGCGGCGAACCCGGCCGCGTCGCCGATCACGCCTCCGCCGACCGCGACGACCAGCGTGCGGCGATCCGCCCCGAGATCGACCAGCCGGTCGTACAAGCCGGCGATGACGGCGAGGTCTTTCGATTTCTCCCCCGGCGGCAGTTCGACGAGATCGACGCGCCGCCCGGCGTCGCTCAGGCTGCGGGCGACGGCCTCGGCGTGCGGCGCGCGGACGTTCGCGTCGGTGACGACGAGCGCCGTGCCCCCCTCGACGCGCCACTCCGGCCGGGCGTTCGTCCAGTCGGCGACACGGCGGCCGATGGTCGACGACACATCGCTGCCGATCACGATGTCATAGCTTCGTGGGCCGAGGTCGACCCGAACTGTGGCGGCATCGGGCATGGAAATCGGGTCCCGCGGCGCCGTCGCGGAATGATGGAGGAACGGCGATCGAAGAATGCGGAATACGGAATGCGAACTCGGAACTCGGAACTCGGAACTCGGAACTCGGAACTCGGAACTCGGAACTC
>JBBDNT010000135.1:0-10075 GCA_040877445.1 Planctomycetaceae bacterium | reverse complement strand
GAACTCGGAACTCGGAACTCGGAACTCGGAACTCGGAACTCGGAACTCGGAACTCCGAACTCCGAACTCCGAACTTCCGCTCACTCGTTGATCTTGCGTCCGTCCGTCTCGTCGTCGCCGCGGGGAACGTACTTCACGATCGTCTCCGGTTGGCCGACGAGCGGCAGCTTCCACGATTCGAGCGCTTCCCCCGAATCGCGGATCGTCTCGATGCGCGCCTCGTCGCCGTCGATGGTCACTCGGCAGTAGTGATGCACTTTGGTGTGCAGCACGTTCCACGTTTGCGGGCCGCGCGAGGGGAACAGGTTCGACGCGCCGCCGCTGACGACCTGCACGCTGCCGTCGTCCGCCCGTTCGCGGGTGGCGTTGTCGATTCGCCATGTGCGCTGATAGCTGTGGTCGTGCCCGCTGAGGACGAGTTGCACGCCGTGCTTGTCGAACAGTCGGCCGAAGTCCTCGCGGATCACCTGCGGGGCGGGATAGCCTCCGGTGGTGTGCAACGGCTGATGGAAATGGACGACCTTCCAAACGGCTCGCGTGCTCTTCAAGTTTTCATCGAGCCAGGCGAGTTGCTCGTCGTATGTGAAGCTGTCGTACAGCCGGCGGGTGCGATCGAAGTCGCGCCCCGCGCCGACCTCCGTGCAGAGCGCGACGAAATGCACGTGACCGACGTCGAAGGAGTAATAGAACGGCGGCCGCGAGGAACCCGCGGCGTTCGTCTTCACCGGGATGTCGCGGAAGTACGACGGCGGCCAGATCGCCCGGTCGGGGTGGATGTCGTGATTGCCGAGACCGGGGGCCAGGAACGCGCGAGCCCGCAACGGCCGCATCAGGTTCATGACGCGGAACCACCCCTTCCGTCCGTTGATGCTCGCGCCCCAACTGTCGTAGACGATGTCGCCCACGTGCAGGACCAGCGGCGGATCCCACTCGATGATGTCGGCGTACAACCGCTGATTGATGTCGGTCCAGGGAGCGGCCGCATGGCGTTGTGTATCGCCGATGAGCGCGAACCGCACCACCTTCGAATCGGGGGGCGGCAGCGTGCGGAACTCGAACTCGGGCGACTTTAAGCGGAACCCGTCGCCGGGCGACCTCAGCCGATAGCGATAGACGGTGTCCGGCTTCAGATCATTCAACTTCGCCGAGCGGAATTGCATTCGGTCGAGAACGTAATTTCCGGACAGCGACGCGTAGGGCCGCTCGGTGAGTTTCTTTTCCGCCACGACTTCCCAGCCGATGACCGCCGAGTCCGGCGTGAGCCAGCCGAGATACGGCCCGGTGAGAATCGAGAAGGGAACTTCGCCGTCGGCGGCCTTCTCGTCGCGCAGCGGCTCGGTCCATTCGATCGTCGCCAGGTCGCCGTCCCACGTCACCGCCGGTTGCGGTTCCGGGGGCAGCGAGTCGGGGCCATCGGCGATCGCGCCGGGGGACGCGCACAGCAGCGCGAGGGTCGACAGAGCGACAGACGGACGGATGCCGAAAATTCGACCGGGCATCGCGGAGGCTCCTGGTTCGTAGTGACCCGCTTCAGCGGGTCCGAATTCGGCGGCGGCTCGCTCGGCGCGCGAGTCCTGCGGTCGATTCTACACGACGGACCCGCTTCCGCCAGTCACCACGAGCGACGCGGAAGACCCGCTGAAGCGGTCGCTACGAACGCCTCCCGCTCCGTCCGTCAGGCCGCGGGGCGGAGTTGCTTCACGATCCGCTCGAACTGGTCGTTCGAGGCGAAGTGGACCACCACCTTCCCGCGCTCTTTCCCTTTCAGTCGAATCTCGACCTTCGCCCCGAGGGCGCTCGTGAGTTGCTCGGCGAGTGATTTGACGTGGTTCGTCAACGCCGCGGCGGAGGGCTTTTCGCCCTCGGCGGCGGTCGCGTCGAAGGGGACGGTGTCGGCCGGTTCGTCGATGCGGGGATCGTTCGCCTCGCGGGCCTCAAGGATCGCGCGGACTTCCTCCTCCGTCCGCCGCACCGTGAGGCTCTCGTTCTGGATTCGCTCGCAGAGCGTCCATTGCGCGTCCGCGTCGAATTGCAGCGGCAACAGCGCTCGCGCGTGCCCCGAGGTGATGCCGTTTCGGCGGACCGCCGCGCGCACCGGCTCCGGCAGTTCCAGCAGCCGCAGGAAGTTGCTGATCGTGGCCCGCTGCATCGATAAGCGGCTCGCCAACTCTTCGATGGTCCCGCCGAAGCGCTCCAGACAGGCTTGGAAAGCGAGCGCCTTTTCGATGGCGTTCAGGTCGTCGCGCTGCAGGTTCTCTTCGAGGGCCGCTTCGGCGACGTCGCGGTCCTCCATCGTCAGAATGCGGACGGGAATCGTCGTCAGCCCGGCGATTTTCGCCGCCTGCAACCGCCGCTCGCCGGCGATCAACTGGTATCCGCGGCCCTGCCGCCGCACGAGGACCGGCTGCAACACCCCCTTTTGGGCGATGCTGAAACTCAGTTCTTCCAGCGTGGCGGAGTCGAAATCGACGCGGGGCTGGAACGGATTGCGTTCGATGCGGTCGACCGGCACTTCGGGCGGGTCCGGCTCGTACCGCTCGCGCGGCGGGTCGGCATCGTCCTCCGCGGAATTCTCTCCGCCTCCGCTCGATCCGAGCAGCGCGTCGAGCCCGCGTCCCAGACGGCGGCGCGGGTGGACCGCCGCCTGTTGCTGTTCCTGATGCGATTCCTGTTGGAGTTCCTGAGGCGCCTGATCGAGGATGTCATCCATGACGTGCGTCCTTGCGCGAAGCGGGGTGAGAGCGGAGTTCGAGGCGGCGTTCGCGGGACGGATCTCCCAATTCGTCCCGCGGGGACCGCACTTCTATATCGGACGGATCGGCCCGTCATCCCGCCCGCGGAGAGTGACGCCGTCAGAAATTCCAACCGCGCGTTTTCACGCGGGGCACTGGGGGAGTTGGGAAAACCCTGCCGCCCGGCCGAAGCCGGCGGCAACCGAAGAGTCCTTCGACGCCTAGACGCCGAGACCGCACAGGAGCGCAAAGATAGAGGATCCCGGCACGGGTTGAAGCGTCGGAAACAACATCAGTCGAAATGAGCGAAGATCAGCGAAGAAAAGACGACGTGCCAAGTAGTATCGCACCCTTTCAGGGCGCCTTCGCGGTCGCACTCGCCCCCTACGGTTGCGACAGTTGCTCGCGGGCCTGGAACAACGCCCGCAACCGCGACACCGGGTACATGCGGACGACGTTCCCCTTGTAGGTCACGCGGCCTTCCTCGTCTTTGCCGAGATCTTTCGAGACCGTCTCGTTGGCGAGGCCGGCGTACAGCGCCGCGAAAGTTTCCGGGTCGACGCCCCGGCCCGCTTCGAGGTCGGCGAGCACGTCCGCCCCGCCGACGCTCGCCGCGAAAGCGTTCATCGAGTTGATGACCGGCACGTAACGGCCGTCCTGCTGAAGGACGTCGAGGGCGGCCTTGATCGCGGTGTTGGCGGCCACGACGCCGTCGCGGGCCGCGTCCGGCAAGGCGGCGGCGGTCCCCGGCTCGGCTTCCGCGGGGGCGGGCTGCGCGGGGGCGGGTTGTTGCGCCCGCGCGACGTCGGGATCAAGAATCCCGGAAGCCCCCAGCGCGTATCCCAGCCCGACCAATCCCAGAGCCAGCGCACCGTGTACGAGGTTCCGCATCGTCCACTCCCCCGGTTCGAGTTCGAATGTCCCGACGAGTGCGTCGAGTTCGCCGCGCCTTCATGGTGCGCTGGCGGCCGATCCGTTGCAAGCCCGCCTGACGCATGCGGCCGGGGGGCACACGGACTCGAACGAGCAACTGATCGCTGGTAAGCCCGATACAGGTCATCCTCTCCGACCGACGAGCCCGAGGTTGTTCGCCGCGCTTCCGCGAGCAACTGATTCTGCAGTGTCGTGATCAGTCGCTCCAACGCGATCGTCGCTTCGCGGTCAAGCGGCTTCGCATGGGGCGGATTCCCCGATTTCGGCGACTGGGGCTCGTCCCGCATCAGGTTCCTTTCTCATCAAGTCGAGCAGTTGCTCGAACAAGGCGCCGTCCAGGCACGAACCAACGTGCTCGATCGTCACGATCGAACAATCCGATTGCTCGGCCACGTCGAACGCTCGATCCAGAAGCACTCGCTCGAGCGTCCTGCCGGCACGCCAGGCGAAATCGTGGGCGACGGCTTCGACGACCGTCGAACTCTTCGATGACATCGCAAATCCTCCATGACGCGACTCATGCACCAATTAACACGAGAGTGAACATACCAACCATCCCCGGACTCGTCAACATGCGAATTCGATCGTCGCGAAGGCGCGAACCGGGGAAACGTGGCGGAGTTCGGCCTTCCTTCCGTCACCACGATCCGCGCCTCACACCTATCGGACCTCGCCACGCCACGCGCCCCGCGTTATCATCCCCCGATGCTCCGTCATTCCTTGCTGCTGGGGCTCGTGCTGCTGTGCGCCGTGGCGTGGGGGTCGCCGCGGTGGTTCGCGGACATCGGCGATCCGTTCCTATGGACGGAGTCAGCCGAGTTGCTCCCGTGGATGATCGCCGCGACGATGTTCGCCAGCGGGGCTTTGTTGCCCCGCGACGAGTTCGCGAACGTGCTGCGGCGCTGGCCGACCGTGTTGTTCGGGACCGCGGTGCAGTACACGGCGATGCCGGTCGTGGCGATTCCCGCGGCGGCGTACACCTTCGGCTGCATGTTGACCGGCACGATGCTCGCCAGGTCTGGGGATGGCGAACACCGCCGAACGAACACGCGGAGCCGACATGAAACCCGCGGCTTCCCGATTCTCACGAGCGGCGACGCGCCGGCGGTCTCGCGATCTCACCGCGTGCGCCACGATCCTCGCTCAGCAATCTTCCAGGTCGTGCCGCAGCTCGTCTCGTTCCTGCCGGGTGACTTCGAGGTCGAACATCAGGTATTTGATGTCGAGGCGCAGTTGCGACAGGGCTTCCTGAACCAGGGACAGAATCCGTCGCCGCCGCCGCACGGAGTCGACCACCCGCTGATAGGCCGCCTCCAGTTCCGGCTGGTTGCCCGGGGGCAGGGTGCGGATTTGACGGCCCAACTCGAGTAGTTCGCGGGGAACCTCTTCTTCGGTGGCGGCGTCGGTGAGGCGATTCGAGACCATCGCGATGGGCGCTCCTGGTTCCGGTGAGGGTCGCTCCCGAAAGGTACAGATTTTGTGCCGGACGAAGCGGATTCTCAACAGACATTCGCAACCTCCTCTGTGGGAACGTGTTACGGAGAACGCGAAATGTCGTCGCAATTGCGCGATTGTTGACGGTCGCATACATCCCGTCTTGGAGGAATTCGAGAAGTGGTGTATTCTCCAGCACTTACGAACGCCGGCGCGAGCTTTGCGCTTCGTTGAGGGTTCGCAACAGGTCTTGCGGAATTCGAGATTCGGGTCGTTCCTGTCGCTCGGATTTTGCCGAAAACAATGGGGGAGGGCCGTCTGGCGCGATCGCAGGGGTCGTGACGGTCGAAAGGGTTGGTCGCCTTCCCACGGACGGGAAGCAGGAAACGGGCATCGATGCCGCGCAGCATGAGACGACTTTCCGTCGTCCTGATCGGGTGGATCGCGCTTTACGCCGGCGCGAGCGCACCCGTTGCGCGCGGAGAGGACCACGTCGACGGATTCGACGATTCGCGTCCCAGTTGGCGGTTGCACTACGACCAGACGCGCGTCCGATTGTTGGCGCATCGCCGCCATCCGCATCTCGTGCTGCAAGGCGACGCCGCCGAGTACGTCGAACTCGACGTCGCCCCGGGCGAAGGCGGGGCCCGCGCGTCGGAGATTCTGCAACTCGTCGCGTCCGTGCCGAATGCCCGAGTCATCGACGAGTTGAAACTCGAACTCTGGGTGCGGTCGAACCGTCCCGGCGCGGAACTGTCGCTGCGCGCGGTCTTCCCGCGGCATCGCGACCCCGAGACCGGCGCGCTGCTCGCGACCCACATCGAAGGCTCGAGCTACACCACACCGGGAAAATGGCAGAAGCTCGAATGCCGCACCGCCGACAAGACCCTCGCCGAGCGGCTGCGGGTGATGCGGGCCGAGTTGCGGCATCTCGACATCGACCCTTCCGGGATGTACGTCGACCAGGTGCGGCTGACGATGCCGGCCGCTGGGGGTTCGGTCGAGATCAGCATCGACGAGTTGCGGATGGGACCGCTCGTCGGCGCTCGTGACGAAGGCGCGGTTCGCCCCGCGGCCGAGAACGAGCCGCAAAACGTCGCGCCTCTGGATCACCGTCTCGATCGGCTGTCGGTGCGGGGGCGGCCGTTCTTTCCCCGCTTCGCCCCCTATCACGCCGACGATCTCGACACGTGGCAGCGGACGGGCTGCAACCTGGCGTGGGTTCCCGACTACGAGGACCACGAACTGCTCGCCAAATTCCAGGCTCGCGGACTGTGGGGGATGGCCACGCCTCCGCGCGTGCGCTCGGCGACGGGCGAAGTGCTCGACGATGCGAACGCGAACCTGGTTCCCTTCTCGTCGCGGACTTATCCCATCCTGTTGTGGTATGGGGGAACCCGCGTCTCCCCCGACGAGCGGAAGAGCCTCGAAGCGTGGCAGTCGCAAATCCACTCCGCCGACAAGAACTTCCGCCGACCGATGATGGTCGACGTCACCGACGACGAGCGCGAGTTCTCCCGGCAGGTGAGCCTGCTGGGGGTCAGCCGGCACGCGCTGCATACCAACATGTCGCCGCTGGAATACCGCGACTGGCTGTTGTACAAGCGGCGTTTGGCGCGGCCGGGAACGTTCGTCTGGACCTGGATTCAAACCGAACCCGCCCCCGCCAACCGGAATTGGCGGAAGGAGTCCCGCCGGACGCCGGTCGTCGTCGAGCCGGAGCAATTGCGGCTGCAACTTTACGCGGCCCTCTCCGCCGGCTGCCGAGGCGTGGGCTACTGGATGACGACGCCGCTCGAATCCGATGAACCGGGCGCGGAAGAACGGCGCTGGGCGCTCGCGCAGTTGAATCTCGAACTCGAGTTGATCGAGCCGTGGCTGGCGACCGGGGCCCTCGCCACGCACGTTCCCTTCCGCATCGCCGGGAAGCCCCAGGCCCCCATCGGCCAGCGGCGGCTCGACTTCCAGGGGGCGGCCGGCGACCAACGCCAACGCCAGGCGATGATCGAGGAGCGGCTCGACCGCGAGCAGCGGCAAGAGTTGGTCCGCCGCGAACTTCAGGCGGCCATCATCCGCAGCGACTACGGCATTCTGCTGCTCCCCGTCTGGTACGAAAACGGCGCTCAGTTCTGCCCCGGGCGGATGACCGACAACAACGCCACCATCGTCGTTCCCGGCGTGGACGAATCGGCCTCGGCCTGGGAGGTGACCACGACCGGCATTCGCAGCCTCGAGCGGACCCGCGTGACCGGTGGAATCGAAATCAAGTTGCCCAAGTTCGACCAGACGGCCGCGAT
Source organism: Planctomycetaceae bacterium (assembly GCA_040877445.1). Taxonomy (GTDB): domain Bacteria; phylum Planctomycetota; class Planctomycetia; order Planctomycetales; family Planctomycetaceae; genus JBBDNT01. Next base: position 2,679 of record JBBDNT010000135.1, on the reverse strand, counting down.
CGTCCTCTCGTCCGATCAGAACCTCATCGCCCGGTTGCGGGCCAAGGCGGAGGAACTCGCCCCCGCCAGCGCCGAGGCGAGCATCGCCTTGTCCCGCGCCAAGCTCGAACGCGTTCGCGAAGTCGATTCCGAACTCCGCTCGCTCAACGTTGTGCAGCCCGACGCGCAGCTTCTCCTCGACCGCGCCGCGGAGCTCATCGTGTGGGCCGACGCCGCCCATCGCCGCCGCGATCACGCCGGGGCGCGGCAACTCGCCGCCGACGCCATGCAATTGCTGCGGATCCTGCAGCGGGCGCATTGGAACAACGCCGTCCGCGGTTTCGCCTTTCCCACCGCCAGCTCCCATGCGGTTTGCTTTCAGACGCTGCCGGACCACTGGCGGCTCGTCGCGGAATTCGGGCGCACTCCGCTCGCCGGCGACACGAACCTGCTCCGCTCGGGAGACTTCGAAGACATCGACACGATGATCGTCGAAGGTTGGAAGCACACGCAGCACCAGTCGGCGGGCGTCCGCGCCACCGCCGAATTGCACCCCGCCTCGCACACCGGGAAGTACGCGTTGCGACTGATCGCCGTCCCCGAGCCGGAGACCGAGCCGCCCGGCATCGTCCGCGACCCGCCGGTCGAAGTCGCCACGCCGCCCATGCCGGTCGTCGCCGGACAGATTCTGTTCGTCACCGGGTGGATCCGCGTTCCGACGACGATCCAGCGGAACCCGGACGGCGTGGTCCTCACCGACAGCATCGCCGGTCCCGTCGGCGCGCTCCGCTGGACCGCCGCGCCGGAGTGGCAGCGGTTCGAACTGTTGCGGGAAGTCCGCGAGAGCGGCGACTTCCAGATGAAGATCGCGCTGCATGGCCTGGGCGAGGTGCAGATCGACGAACTGAAGGTCATCCCGCACGATCCGCACGCGGCCCCCGCCGCCGCCACGAACCCGCCGCCCGAAACCCGGGGCGGGTTCATGGACTACTTTAACCGCCTCCCGCGCCTCAACCCGCTCGCGCCGCGGCGGTGAGCCCTCACCACCGCTCCACCGGTCCGCCCGGCACCGGGATGTGCATCTCCGGGAGCAGTCCGGTCTTCGTGCCGCGGGTCGGGCCGTCTTCCGCGATGCGAGCCAGCACGTCGTCGAACTCGGCCCGCGTGGCGGCTTGCTGGAACTCGTGCCGCAATCGCGCGCGGGCCCGCATCCCCTTCAAGTGCCAGTGCCCCATCTTGCGGAAGTGGCGGATCGCCAGGTCCGTTCCGTGTCGCGTTTCGAGATGCCCGAACTGCTGGAGCAACAGGCCGAGCCGGTCCTGAAACGTTCCCGGCGGTCCGTATTCACCCGTCGCTTCCCATTCCGCGAGCTGCCGGAAAATCCACGGATTGGCGAGCGCCGCCCGGCCGATCGAGACGCCGCGGCAACCGGTCTCCGCCATCATCCGCGCCGCATCGGCGACGCTTCGCACGTCGCCGTTCCCGATCACCGGGATCGACTCGACCGCCTCGACCACCTTCCGGATTCCCGCCAGGTCGACCGCTCCGGAAAATCCTTGGGCGCGGGTGCGTCCGTGGATCGCGACGGCGACGACTCCCGCCTGTTCGAACTCGCGGGCGAATTGCGGCGCGGTGAGGTTCGATTCGTCCCACCCCAGCCGCATCTTCACCGTGACCGGAATCCGCACGCACTCGACGACGCGGCGGACGAGGTCGATGGTCGCGTCGGCCCGGCACATCAAGCTCGCCCCGGAGCCTTGTTTCGTGATCCGCGCGACCGGGCAGCCCATGTTGATGTCGATCGAATCGACGCCGCGGGCTTCGAGCAGTTGGGCCGCGTCGCACATCACCGCGGGATCGCCACCGAAAATCTGCACGGCGAACGGGCGGTCTTCGGGACAGGTCTCGATGAGCGACAGCGAATTGGGGGTCCGCTCGAGGAGCGCGCGGGCATTGACCAGATCGGTCGTCGCCAGTCCCACGCCCCCCAACGCCCGGATCACCCGGCGGAAATGCAGGTTCGTGAAACCCGCCAGCGGCGACAGCAGAAACCGCGACGCCAGCGCGAGCGACCCGTACCGCAACGGCGGCCGCGGCGCGGGGCGCGGGTGATGGAAACGAAGGGAATCTTCGGTCCTGGATTCGGGAAGTGGGAATGCGACGGAAGGCATCGAAACGAACGATTCGACCCGGGTGGACTCGACACGACCTCTCAACCGTTCTACTCGATGCGCCGCCGTTCCGCACGTCCACGCGCTCGCGGCTTCCGGTCGATGGGCTTCTTCGTCAAACGTTCGGCACGCTCAACATTCCGAGTTCCTCGCCGATGTCGTTCGCCCGATTCGACGCCGCCGTTCATCCACGACCGGTTTTACGGATGGGGCCGCCGTCCGTAAGAACCTGTCCAAAATCGACTTCGCATTTCAATCGTTCCCATTCCGTTCATCGCGCGCGAATTTCACGAGACCACGGATGTCCCACCGCGGCCAAGCCGCAACCAAAGCCGAATTTCGACGCAAAGAGGCCAAAGGCCGCCAAGGTGCGCAAAGAAGCAGAGCGAGCCTCCCGCGTCAGCGGGGGGAGGCGCTCGAACCACCAATTCACGAAGAAAGAAGGACGAAGAACGAACCGTCGAAGTCATTTCACTTCGCGGCGCCATCGTTTCACGTCCGCACTTTCTGCGCGAATTCCCGACCACGG
>JBBDNT010000134.1:0-5226 GCA_040877445.1 Planctomycetaceae bacterium | reverse complement strand
CGGGAATTGATTCCACCGGCAGCCGACGCCCGCGGATCGAGCCGCGACCGTGACAGAGCGGACGAAGCGGCCCGCGTTCGAAATACCGCTTCCTGACCGGCGCGGCTCGATCCGCGTGTCCCCGGTGATCCAAACGGCCTTTCGCCGTTTCGCCGGAGCGGGTAAACTTCCACCTCTTGCTTCGCGGTCCGCGGCGCTGGTGCCGGCGGGATCGCGACGATTCGGCCGGAACGGAGTCCGCCATGCCCACCGAGCCGCTACGGTTCATTCACGCGGCCGACTGTCTGCTCGATTCCCCGTTGCGCGACCTCGGGCCGCTCCCGGCGCCGTTCGTCGAAACCGTCGTGTCGGCGACGACGATGGCGTTCGAGCAAGTGGTCGCGGCGTGCCTGGAGCGCGAGGTCGATTTCCTCCTGCTGACGGGGAATGCGTTCGACGAGGCGGAGCGCAGTCTCGCGGCGCGGATCGCCCTCGTCGAGGGATGCGGGCTGCTGGCGGAAGCGGGAATCGACGTGCTGGCGTGGCCCGGCGAGCGCGACCCCCGCGCCGCGTGGAAGGCGATTCCCGAATTACCCGAGAACGTCGTGCTCCTTCCGGACGACCCGGGCGAAGTGATCGAGATCAACCGCGACGATCGCCCGATCGCGGAGATCGTCCGCATCGAACCCGGCGACGCAACCGCTTCCGACGCGAAGCCGGACGCAGCACGCCTCGCGGCGCCGCGAATCGCACGTTTCGACGGACCGCGCCGGGGACCGTTCGTCATCGGACTGCGGGAACGCGCGGATGAGTCGCCGCGATCGTCCGGTACGCGCGCGGCGCTGGCGGCGGCGGAGGTCGGCGAGATCGATTATCTGGCGCTCGGCGGCGGCGGTCCGCGACGGACGAATCGCTCGCACGCGGTCTTCGTCCATCATCCCGGAGCGACGCAGGGGCTCTCCGCCGGACAAACGGGACCGCACGGTTGCACGCTGATCGAAGTCGACGACGCGGGAATTTCCCGGGCGACCTTCGTGCCGACCGCCGCGGTTCGCCGCGAGCGATTCCCGCTCGCGATCGAATCGTACGCGCACCGCGACGACCTGCTCGAAGCGATGGCGAAAGCGATCGGAGCGCGGCGGGCGGAACCGGGAGAACGGCTGTGGTTGTGCCAATGGCGAATCTTCGGGACCGGCCGGTTGTTCGAGGACATCGCGGACGAGGCGACGAAGCGCGAATTGATCGCCGCGCTCGCCGAGCGCGAGGCGTTGCCGCGCGACGTCGCCGTGCATCACGAATTCCACCTCACGCGGGCGGCGCTCGACGAGCCGCCGCTCGATCCGCAACGGGCCGAGTTCCACGCGTTGCTGGAAGGCGTTTCGCCGGCCGACACCGGGCGATGGGTCGCGAACGATCTTCGCGCCGCGAACATCCGCGTGGACGGTACGCGCGTGGATGCGATGCGGATCGAAGGGACGCACGGCGAAGGCCTGTCCGGCGACGGCGAGACGGACCGACCGCCGCAGTCGTTGGACTCGCCGCTCGACGCCGTTCCCGCCGATTGGCCGATCGAGCGGAGGCGGCTGGAACCGGCCGCGGTACTCGGCCATGCGCGGGCGCTCGGTGACCATTGGCCGGGGGCGGTCATCGAGGAAGCGGTCACCGAAGAAGAAGGATCGACGTCATGAGGTTCAGTGAAATCCGCGTCGATCGCTGCGGCGCGTGGCGCGAACTGACGCTCGACCAGCTCGCCCCGGGAGTCAACGTCGTTCACGGCCCGAACGAGGCCGGCAAGTCCACGCTGCTGGCGTTCATCCGCGGCGTGCTGTACGGCTTCCCGCCGACGACCGCCGACGGCACTCTCGAGCGCGCGAGGCAGAACCCGATCGAGATCGAACGCGGCGGCTCGCTCGTCCTCGAAGACGGCGGCGAACGATTCGAAGTCGCCCGCATCGACGCCGGGAACGGTCCCGGCCTCGTCGGCGTGCGCCGCTTGTCGAACGGCTCGAGCGACGTCTCTTTCTTCGACGACGAACGTCCCGACGCCGAGCGGCTGAACGACCTGCTGCGCGGCGCCGACGCCGCGCTGTTCGAGCACGTCTTCGCCATCGGACTGCACGAATTGCAGGAGTTGGCGACGCTGGAAGACGACGAGGCCGTCGCCCGGCACATCTACGAATCGATGCTTGGCCCCGCGGGACGACGACTGCTGGATGCGTCGCAAGCGATCGACGCCGCCCGGCGAAAACTGTTCGACCCCGATACCGACAGCGGCCGCGTCGTCGAACTCGTGCGGAAGCACGCCGAGCTTTCCGCCCGCATCGCCGAGTGCGGCGGCCGTCGCGCCGAGCATGCCGAGTCGACCGCCGAGCGGTTCCGGTTCGACCGGAAGATCGAATCGCTCAAGCGGCAACGCATCGACTTGCATCGCCAATTGCGCGGCCACTTGTTCCTCGACCGGGCGCACGCGCCCTGGCGACAGGTTCGCGAACTGAAAGCGGAACTGGCGGAGGTTCCGCACCTCGCCGATTTTCCCGAGGACGGACTCGCCCGGCTCGACGAATTGGAGAGCGAGATCGACTCGGCGACTCGCTGCCGCGACGTACTTCGCGCCGAGTCGGCGGAGTTCCGGGCCGAGGCGGCCGAACTGCGACCAGACGCGTCGCTCGCGCGGCACGCCGGCACGCTGCGAGGATTGGTCGCGTCGCGGACGTGGATCGTCGGACTGGAGGAGTCGGTCGGGCAGGCCGAAGCGGCGATCGACGACGCGCGGACCGAACTGCAGGACGCGCTCGCCGAAGCGGGGCCGGAGTGGGACGCGGCCCGTCTCGAGCGCGAGGACATCTCGCCGACGTTGCTGCCGGAGTTGCTGGGGGCCGCGCGACGTTATCAGGCGTCGCTCGTCCGCCGCGGGCGTTTGCGGAAGCGCCGCCGCCGGCTTTCCGCCGCCGTGCAGCGGCGCACGGTCGAGAACGAGCAACGGCTCGCGGCACTCGGGGGCGACACGATCGACCAGGCGTTCGCGAAGGCGAAACGCCGCCTGGCGGACTTGGAAGACCTCGGCCGGCTCGAAGCGCGGCGGGCGGAATTCGAGCACCGCCGCTCCGGCATGGAACTCGAACTCGCGCGGCTCGACGATCACCCCCACGTGCCGCGCTGGGTGTCGGGCGTGCTCGGCTTCTTCGGCGTGGCGGGGCTCGCGTTCCTCGCGCTGGGAGTCGTCACGGGAGTCGCGACCAGCGCCGTCGCCGGCCTGGCCTATGCTTTGCTCGGCCTCACCTGCGGCGGCATGGCGTGGGCCCTCCACCGGCACTTCCAACGGGAAACGAGCGAGCGGCGGGAAGACCTGCGGCACGCGATTCGCGAGAACGACGAACGGCTTGGCGAAACCCGCGAGGTGATCGGCCGCATCGAGCGCGAAGCGGCGCCGCGCGGAACCGAGGGCGGATCGCACGCCGGCGCCGATTCGCTGATCGCCGCGCAGACGCGCCGCGTCGCCGAAATCGAACGAATCGCCGCGTCGATCGCCGGCACGCGCCGCATGCGCGACCGGCTGACCGACCTGCGCGGCCGGCATCGCGCCGCGCTCCGCGACGCGAGCGACGCGCGACAGGCATGGTGCGCCGCGCTGCGCCGCGCGGGGCTGACCGAGACCGTGAACATCGACGAGGGCTTCGCCGCGGCGGCCCGGCTGATCGCCGCCCGCGACGCCGTCGCGAACCTGCGAACGCTGCGGCACACCCTCGAACGGGACCGTTCGGCTTCGAACGAGGTCCGCGGGCGGATGGAGCACGCGGGAAAGCAGGTCGGCCTGTGGAACCCGCGGGCACCGCTCGGCGAAGTCCTCGACGGTTGGGAGCGATCGTTGCTCGAACTCCGCCGCCAGCGCAAGGAACGCCGCAAGCTGCTGCGCGAAACCCGCAAGCGGCGGAAGGAAGCCCGCCAATACGCGCGGCGCATCGACGAAGCCGCCGCGCGACGCTCGGCGCTGCTCGTGCGCGGGGGCGCGGCGACGCGGGACGAATTCGAGGAGCGGGCGGAACTCGTCGTCCGCCGGAAGGAACTCGAGGAACTGCTCGAGCTCGCCGACGAGGATCTCGCGATCGCGATCCGCACCGAGCCGGACCTCGCGATCGTCGACGAAGACCTCGCGGCCTTCGATCCCGCGGAGAACGGCGAACGCATCACCGCGCTCAACGGGCAGCTCGCGCATCTCGAGGAAGAACTGGAAGCGGCTCACGAGGAACTGGGAGCGGTGAAGCAACGGCTGCACGAGTTGGCCGCCGATCGCTCCGCGTCGCGGCTTCGACTCGAGCGCGAACAGACGGCGACCGCGTTGCACGGCGCGGTCGAGGAATGGCTCGGCGCGCTGTTGGCCGCGCGGACGCTCGGCCGCATGTGCCGCGAGTTCGAGCGGACGCATCAACCGGCGACGCTGCGGTCCGCGTCGCGGTATTTCGCCGCCTTCACCGAGGGCGCGTTCGAAACGGTCTGGGCGCCGCTGGGAGAGTGCCGGTTGCTCGTCGACGACGCCGCGGGAAGCACGCGGTCCGTGGGCGAACTCAGCGGCGGCACGCGCGAGCAACTGCTGCTGGCCGTGCGCCTGGCGGTCGCCGATCGCCTCGCGAAAGCGGGCACGACGCTCCCGCTCGTGCTCGACGACGTGTTCGTCAACTTCGACCGCCAACGAACCGCAGCGGCGGTCCGGACGTTGATCGAGTTCGCGGGGAACGACCGGCAGGTGATCGTCTTCACCTGTCACGAACACCTCGCCGAAGAGTTCCAGCGCCGCGGCATCGAACCGCTGCGCCTGTCGGAGCACGCGCAAAAATCGGAACGCCGCCGCGCCGGATAAGGCAGCGGCGTGAAAATCATCGACCGGCGGCCTCCGCAGAGATGCGCATCGACTGGATTCCCGCCTTCGCGAGGGCAGGCACTTTGTGGGAATGACGCGCGCAGGCGGCTTCGTCATTCTCGCGCAGGCGTTCCCGTCATTCCCGCGCAGGCGGGAATCCAGCAATCGCCAAGGCGGCTACCCATTTGATCCCCGTCCGCGCACCGACTGGATTCCCGCCTTCGCGGGAACGACGCGCGCGGGCGGTTCCCGTCATTCCGCGCATCGAGCCGCGCCCGTCAGGAAGCGGCTTTTCAACACGCAGCCCAATTCGTCCGCTCCCTCACGGTCGCGGGGAAAGGGGACAGGTCCATTTTCCGCGGGCGAGTCGCCCAAGTTCGTTGAGCACAATG
>JBBDNT010000133.1:0-5234 GCA_040877445.1 Planctomycetaceae bacterium | reverse complement strand
ATGAATCGAACCGCGGAGGACGCCGAGGCCGCGGAGAGTTCGATCGGCGAAGTCCGAGCTTGATTGCGGCTTCGTCGCGCGAAATCAGCGTCGATCAGTGATAGTCGTTCCAGGTTCCGAGTTCCAAGTTCCGAAAGAGCGGAGAGATCTCCGGTCGTTGGGTTCCGAAATGGAACTCGGAACTTTGGAACTTGGAACTACTGAGTGAAGATCGGCGTTCCTTGCGTTCGCATCGAGCACTCGTCCGGCGCGTGGATCGCCGGGGTTCAGGAACACCGATCGACTCGACGCGAAGTCCGCCCCAGACTCAATTACACCATCCGCCTTGACCCGAAACACACGGAGTCGTTCATGGACGGCTGCTCGGTGGGAGGGACCGCCAAATCCGTCCCGCGGATGGCGCCAACCGAAGAATCAGCGACTTGATACCACCCCGCCCGACTCAATCGGGCCGCAACGCCCGCTCGCACCAGCGGGCGATGCGGAACAGGTTCGTCTCGTCGAATGTCCGTGCCACGAGTTGCAGCGCGAGCGGCAGGCCGTCGCCCGAGAGCGCGATCGGGAACGACACCGTCGCCAAACCAGTGTAACTCCACGGGGAGTTGAACGCCGGATCGCCCGTCGTCGCCGCGTCCGGCGGCGGTCCGGTCGTCGCGGGACAGACCAGCAGATCGACGTTTTCGAAGCAGTCATCCATCGCGCGCGTCAGTCGCCGGCGATGCGTCTGAGTGCGGGCGAAGGCCACCGCCGACACGCACATGCCTTCTTCGATCAGCGAGCGGAGGTTCGGCAAATAATCCTCCGGAAATCGCCGCAGCCGATCCTCGTGCACCGCCGCCGCCTCGACCGCCATCACCATCCGATGCCGCGCGAGCACGTCGTCGAACTCCGTCGGCGGTTCGACCTCTTGAATCAACGCGCCCGCGTCTTTCAGCCGCTCGAGCGCGTGGTCGAGCGCTTGCCGCGTCTCGTCGTCGGCCATTTCCTCGAACATGCCGCGCAGTCGGCCCAGCGTGGGAAACAGCCCGTGTTCGGAGTTCAGCACGTGCCGCATCTGGAAGGGAAACCCGTCCTCCGATGCGGGATCGCGCTGGTCGTAACCGCCGATCGCTTCGAGGACGGTTCCCAGATCATCAACCGTCCGCGCGAACGCGCCGACGTGGTCGAGACTGTCCGCGAGCGGGAACACGCCGCGGCGGCTGACCAGGCCGAACGACGGCTTCACCCCCGCCACGCCGCAGTAACTCGCCGGCCGCGTGACCGACCCGCCCGTCTGCGAGCCGAGCGCGGCGGCGCACATGCCGAGCGCGACGGCGGCGGCCGACCCGCTCGACGATCCGCCGGGAGTGCGGTCCGCCTTCCACGGATTGCGCGTGGGAGCGGGATCGAACGACGCGAATTGCGTGGTGACGGTCTTTCCCAGAATCACCGCCCCGGCCGCGCGCAGCCGCGCGACCGCTTCGCTATCGCGTTCGGCGGGCCGGGCTTCTTTCGCGAGCCGGGGGGAACCGGCGGCGGTCGGCCAGCCGGCGACGTCGAAGATGTCCTTCACGCCGATCGGAACGCCGTGCAACGGCCCGCGATCGCGGCCGGCGGCGAGATCGAGATCCACCCGGCGCGCGGCGTCCAGCGCGCCGTGCCGATCGACGGAGACCCACGCGCGGATTTCGGCGTCGCGTTCGTCGATGCGCGCCAGACATTCGCCGACGACATCGACGCACGTCCGCGACCCGTCGCGCAGCGCGCGGCCGATTCCGGCGATCGTCACTTCGTCGGGGGGGAACAGGTTCATGGTCTGACCGCCATTATGGAAGCAAGCAGGTCACGCAAAGATGTCAAGAAGCGCGGCGCGGCACAGCCGCAATCGAACGCGAAACGGGAGACAGAAAGATCGAAGACAGAAAAATGCAGGACAGAGAGATGAGTTGAAGAAAACGACGGCTGAAGCATTTCGCTCCGGCATCGGCCCGCTCGTCTTCGCGCTCTTCGCGTCCTTCTGTTCGATTCATGCCCGAACAGAAGCACGCGAAGGCCGCGAAGACGCAATCAAGAACTTCAAGCGAGCCCTCCACCCCGGCGGTTGTGGCATGCTTCCGCACCTTCCTTCATCCGGAGAAGATGGAACTTCGGCTCGAATATCCCCGTTCTCGCCGAAAGTTCGCGGCCGCCGTTCGATATCGATCGAGTCCGGTTTTGGGATCGTAAAATAACCACAGTACCGTCGGCTTCCCTCCCGGCCATTCCACCACTTCCAGCCGCACGTCGCGCTTTCGGGCCGATCGCAACAACAACGTTCCGACCGTGGTTCGGTGGCAGTGGATTTTTCCTTCCTGTTTCGGCCATTCGCAACTGCAGAAGAAGATCACGCGCCGCCCGTCGTCGTTCGCCTCAAATATCAGATCGAGCAAGTCGTCGGCCGCGGCCGGTTCGTGAATGCGGATTCTCGGGCCGGTGCGACTTCCGATTTGCTCGTTCCCGAGTCCCTTCATCCAGCGATGGCGATTCGGCCCGAGCAAGTCGCCGAAAGCGTTGCCGACGAATCCCGCGGCGCGGACGGACCGCTTGAACCGGCAATCGACGAAGATCGGCGGGCGAAAGCCCCGCTCGCGCTCGACGGCATCCGCCGCCCGAACGAGTTGTGGCGTGGCGTTGCCCCAGCCGAAGTAGCCGAAGGAGAAAGCGGTGATTCGCTTCACTGCGCGGCCCTCCTCGTTCACGTTATCGAATAAAGGGTTCCACACGTGAAACGACCGGTCTCCTGCGGCTGAGAACTTGGAACCACTGATCTTCGATCGAAACTCTCCTGACCGCCGGCTATCAGCCGAGCGATCGGGCTGCGCTGCGGCGGCTTGTAGACTTCGTGCGGCCGTTCGAATCCTGGCGATCCGGGGCGAAGAGGCGTTCCACCAAGTCCGCGATCGTTTCGTTGTCCGAGGGATCCGTCGCGGCGCGCATCGCCTGCCACAGGCGTTCGCCGTCCGCGTTCGCGCGACGGACGCGCGGTGGAAGCCGAACGACATGCGGCTTGCCGTTCGACCCGCCGTCGTCGGTTTGTTCTTGAATCGCGCGGCGCAACGCGGCGGGAATCTCGGCGATCGCTTCGACCGTTTCGAAATCGACCAGACCCACCAGCAGCGGGTTGACGCGGCCGGCGATCAGCGTGCGGACGTCGTCGCGGTAGGCGACGAGCGGCTTGCCCAGCGTCCACGCGATCGCCGCCTCGGAGACCGCCCCTTCGTCCGGCGTGCGGCCGTTGAGGTTCCAGACCACGCTGTCGCACTCGGCCACGAGTTGGTGGATGTCGAGCGCGAAGATCGAGGCGTGCAGGAAATGGGCGGCGGTCGGCGCGTCCCACCCGCGATCGACCAGCACCTCGTGAACCAGCCGGAACTCCATCCCGTCGCGGTGCGGAAGATAGACGAGGAACCCGGCCGCGACCAGTTCGTCGGCGATGGCGGTCATCTCGTCGCGCTCGGCGCCGTTGAACAGCGGACCGGCGCAGTACACGCGATGAGTCGAGGCGGCCGATGAGCGGGACATGCGGGGGAACTTCATTGTGCGGCGGGAGGGATCAGTCGAAGGGCGGATCGACGGTGGCGCGAAACCGCAAGCGTGGCGGCGGGCACGATTATAACGTCGCGACACGCCGAACGCAGCCGGTTCATCTCCGATTGCGAACCGCAGCGCCACGCCCCTATGATGGCACGCTCGCCGACTGCTTACTGCCGACTGCTTACCGCCGACGCCCCTCCATGACCTGGCTCTCGACCGCCGCCGTCGTCTTCGCGTATCTGCTGTCGCTGGCGCTGATCCGCTGGGTGCTGCTGCTGAAGAAGCACAACCCGGCGTCGTCGGTGGCGTGGATCATGGTGATCGTCGGGCTGCCTTACGTGGGAGGGCTGTTTTTCCTGGTGTTCGGCGTGAACCGGGTGCAACGGAAGCGGGCCCGGATGCGCCGCGCGCTGCGGGGCGGAGACGGAACGCTGCCGCTCCTCACACGTTATCAGGTGATGCCCGGCGAATCCCTGAACTCGCAGCAGAAAAGCCTGATGCGGCTGGCCGGCCGGTCGGTCGATCAGCCGCCGACCTACGGCAACCGCATCGAACTGCTGGCCGACACGAACCGCACGCTGGCGCTGTTGGAGGAGGCGATTCGCGGCGCGGAGGAGACGATCCACCTCGAGTATTACATCTGGCAGCCGGACCGCACCGGCACGAAGATGCGCGACCTCCTGATCGAGAAGGCGAAGCAGGGGGTCAAGGTCCGCTTCCTGTACGACAAGATCGGTTCGCTGTGGCTCAGCCGGAAGTTCCTGCGGCCGATGTTCGACGCGGGAATCGACGTGGCGGCCTTCATTCCCGGGGCCTCGTTCCGCGAGCGGTGGTCGTTCAACCTGCGGAACCATCGGAAGATCGTCGTGGTCGATGGCCGGGTGGGGTTCACGGGGGGAATGAACATCGGCGACGAGTACCTCGGCCGCGACCCGAGCGTGGGTTACTGGCGGGACACGCACCTGCGGATCGAAGGGCCGGTGGTGCTGCAGTTGCAGGGGCTGTTCGCCGAGAACTGGCGGTTCGCCACCGGCGAGGCGTTGACCGATCCGAAACTGTTTCCCGAGCCGGAAGCGGACGGCCCGGTGCTCGCGCAACTCATTCCGGGCGAACCGACGTCGGAACTGTCGGCGCTTTACAATCTGACGTTCGCGGCGCTCAACGAGGCGCGCGAGCGGGTCACGTTGACGACGTCGTACTTCGTCCCGTTCGCGGCATTGTCGACCGCATTGGAGACGGCGGCGTTACGGGGAGTGAAGGTGCGGGTGCTGGTGGCCGGTCCGCCGACGTACTTCTGGACGCTGTGGGCCGGGCGGTCGTTCTACGAGGAGCTGCTTTCGGCGGGAGTCGAAATCCACGAGTACACTCGCGGGTTGATGCACGCCAAGACGCTGACGATCGACGGCTGCTGGTCGCTGGTCGGGACGCCGAACTTCGACGCCCGCAGCCTGGCGCTCAACTTCGAGGTGTCGGTGGCGATGTACGATCAGAAGATCGCGACGCAGCTCGAAGCGCAGTTCGAGAAGGATCTCGAGCACGCCCGGCGAATCGACCTCGACGACTGGACCAACCGCTCGGGCTGGCGCGTGCTGGGAGAGAACGCCTGCCGCTTGTTCGCGCCGGTGTTGTGAGAGTTGAGAGTTGAGAGTTGAGAGTTGAGGGTTGAGGGTTGAGGGTTGAGG
>JBBDNT010000132.1:0-5258 GCA_040877445.1 Planctomycetaceae bacterium | reverse complement strand
CCCCCCCGCCACCCGACGCTGAGTAATCCCCGGAATCGTCATTCCCGCGCAGGCGGGAATCCAGCAATCGCCCAAGCGGCCACCAATGGGATCACCGTCCCTACATCGACTGGATTCCCGTTTTCGCGGGAATGACGGCGGTGCGGACGACGATCGAATGGCGAAAGATTCACGATCTCCGCGTCTTTGCCGCCCGCCGCGCGTGGCCGAGTGCGAAGCCGATCGCTACGATCGATTCCCGAGCGCAGCTTGATGGAAATCGGTCCGATCGCGTGAGCCTCGCATGTCCGTCCGCATCGAACTCTTCGGCATTCCGCGGCGGCGGGCCGGAGTCGCGGCGTTCGAAGTCGCGGCGGACGACTTGGGAACCGCCCTGGTCGAGGCCGGGAAGCGGTTCCCCGAGTTCGCGCGCGAATGCCTGGTCGAAGACCGCTTGCGGCCGGGCTACCTCGCCGCCATCGGCGGTCGCACGTTCGCGACCGACCCCGCCACTCCGCTCGCGGACGGCGATTCGGTGCAGATCCTCTCCGCCGACGTCGGCGGATGAGACCGGCCGACCTCACGCGGGCGGTTTCGCGTCCGGCTTCGCGACGCGCAATCCCGGCCGCTTCGGGGCCCGGTGCAGCAGCGTCGGCACGTCGCGGAAGATCTTCGCGACGCTGATGATGATCACGAAGAACTCGAGCCGACCGAGGAACATCCCGGCGATCTGCGTCCACATCACGAGACGCGGGGTGTCGGGACCGGTGATCCCCACCGACTGGCCGACGTTTCCCTGCGCCGAGGCGAACTCGAACAGCGAGTCCTGAAGCGAGTAGCCGTGTGCCGCCAGCACCGCCGTCCCCGCCGCCAGAGTGGCTAAGTACAGGAACACGAACTCGGCCGTGCGGCGGACATGTCGGTCGTCGACGTACTGCTTCTCGTCGCCGCGCCACACCGACTCCTCGATGACGGCGGAGCGCGGCAGCAACGCCCGGCGGATTTCCCAGCCGAGCGACTTCACGAGCAGATAAACCCGGTACTGCTTGACCCCCCCGCCGGTCGAACAGGTTCCTCCGCCGACGATCATCAACAAGGTCAGGACGAGGAGGCCGAACGAATTCCAGTTGCCGTAGGCGACGGTTTGAAAGCCGGTGGTGGTCACCGCACTGACGGTTTCGAAGACGGCGACGCGAATCGCCTTTCCGGCGGTAGGGTACAGGTTCCACGTCAAGAGGACGCAGACCAACGGGGCCGCCAGCGCGACTGCGATCACCAGCACGCGCAGTTCTCCGCTGTGCCGCGCCGCGTCGAAGCGGCGCCGCAGCACCAGGTAGACCGTGTGGAAGCTGATGCTGCCGGCAAGCATCAGCACGATCGTCACCGCTTCGATCAGCGCGGAGTCGAAGTGCCCGATACTGTCCTGGTGCGTCGAGAAGCCCGCGGTCGAGACGGCCGTGAAAGCGTGATTCACGGCGTCGAAGACCGTCATGCCGGCCGCGATGTACGCCACGACTCCGAAGACGATGTACGCCCAGTAGATGGACAGCACCAGCTTCGCCGACTGGCGGACGTTCGGGACCAGTTGCTCCTCGCGCCCCTCGGCGCTCGACAGGCCGGCGCCGATCGGGCCGGTGATGGCGGCGAGCATCATGATCGCGAACCCGGCGCCGCCGACCACCTGGGTCGTGCTCCGCCACAACAGCAGCATTCGCGGCGCATTCGCCGGGTCGCCGATCACCGACAATCCCGTGGTCGTCCAGCCGCTGACCGATTCGAACAACGCCCGCGTCCAGCCCACGTCCCCCGTGAACCGAATCGAGACGCTCCCCGCCAGGAACGCCCCCAACCAGCTCAATAGCACGACGACGCCCCCCTCCTGCACGGTGAGCACCGGCCGCTCGACGCGAAACAGGCGATGCGTGGCATACCCGCCGGCCGCCAGCAGCAACCCGGGGACGAGGAACGCCCACGCGTGCTCCGCCTCGTCAGGCCAGGCGAACAGAACCAGCAACGGCGTGAACTGAATCAGCCCGATCGACGCGAGGATCAGCCCGGTGTAGCCTGCGATCGCCCGGTATTGTCGTCGCAACTTCGTGTTGCTGCGCATCGCTCAGTCCATGTCGCCCGTGAGGATTCGCAACGCTTCCGCGTGATGCTCCGGCAGCGACACCAGCAGCACGCGGTCCCCCAACGCGAGCAACGTGTCGCCGCGGGGAATCACCGCCTCGTCCCGCCGGATCACGCAGGCGATCAGCGACTCGCGCGGCAGGGGAATCTCCGCCAGCCGTTGCCCCTGCACCGGCGACCGCTCGGTCAGGGCCACTTCGGTGATGTTGACCCGGCCTTCCGCCGCCGGCAGCAGGTTGATGATGTCCTCGAACGCGGTCCGCTCCTCGATCAGCGCCGAGACGATCCGCGGCATCGACACGACCGTCGACACCCCCAGCTTCGGGAAGATCTTCTCGTTGTCCGGGTCGGCCAGCACGGCCACCGTGTGCGGTACGCCGAACCGCAGCTTCGCGACCTGGCAGATGATGAGATTGTCCGGATCGCTGGGAGTGACCGCGACGATGGTGTCCGCATCGTGCGCGCCGGCTTCCTCGAGAATCGAGGGGTCGGTCCCGTCGCCGTGGATCACGAGGGCCTTCATCCGCCGCGCCAGCCAGCGGGATTCGACCTCGTTCCGATTGACGACGACCACCGTATGCTCGCGGGCGATCAGATTGCGGCACAGGAAGTACACGAGCTTCCCGCCACCGACGACGACGACTTTCATGGATGGGTAGTGGGTAGTGGGTAGTGGGTAGTGGGTAGTGGGTAGTGGGTAGTGGGCGGGTGCCCGCTCGCGGTTTCGCGCCCTTCAACTCTCGATCTTTTCCATCTGCCACGCGACCAGTTCGCGGGCCGCCAGCGTCAGCGGACAGACGGTGCGGATTCCCAGATCCTGGAAGATCGCCTCGCGCTCGGGATCGTTCACGCGGGCCACCACTTCGGGGACTTCGAAAATCGTCTTCGCGACCTGCGCCACCGCGAGGTTCACGTTGTCGTTGCCGGTGACCGCGATCAGCCGGTCGGCGTCTTCCGCATGCGATTGCTTCATCACTGCCGCCTCCGTCGCGTCTCCTTCCAGGCGAAACCCGCTGTACTCGGGAGCGAGCTTCGACAACCGCGACGGATCGACATCCACGGCCATCACGCTGTGCCCCTCGCGGCTGTAATGGTTCGCGAGATGCCGCCCCAACCGGCCGCACCCCACGACGACGATGAACTGTTCCCGCGACATGATGGTTCGATTCGATGTGATGCAAAGTTCCAAGCGACCCGGACGCCGCCAGCGTCCGGGGCGCTGCCGCGCGTGATGGTAAACGATTCCAGTCGTGGCCGCCAGAAAGGGGATCGTCGGCCCGGACCGCGCGGGCCGACTTCAACCCGAAGCGGCTTTCGGCGACGGCCCGCGCCGAATCTCGTGAGCCCTTCACCGAAATCCGGGGGGCGAAAGTGGTGTCTTCCAGCTCCGCCTCCGCTCGGGGCTCGGCAAGGGGGGCGCCCCCATTCGTCTCGCCGTCGATCCCCCCCGATATGCTGGGTCGTGCGTGCTTCGTTCGCCGATTCGCATCGACGCCTCGGAACGCGCTTTCGCATCACGCGGTCCCGATCTATACTGGGGGGCGACTGCGGCGCCGTTCGGGATCGGCTGCCGTTCGGGATCGGCTTGGGTCCGTGAAGTGAGAATCGCCATGAATCCGTCATCGATCGCCACCTCGCGCATTCCTCGCCGCGACTTTCTCGGCAGCCTGGGTACGGGAGTCGCCGGCATCGCCTTGGGGCAACTGCTCGGCCGCGACGGTCTCGCGGAGGGATGGCGGCCGCCGACCGGTCAGCCGCATTTCGCTCCCAAGGCGAAAAGCGTCATCTGGCTGTTCATGATCGGCGGGGCGAGCCATCTCGAAACGTTCGACCCCAAGCCGGAATTGAACAAGCACGCGGGCAAGTCGGTCAAGGAGACGCCGCACAAGGGAGTGCTCGAATCTCCCTTCCTCGCCAACGAGCGGGTCGTCATCCCCGACGTCAACGGGCAGATCCGCAATACGCTGTATCCGTTGCAGATCGGCTACAAGCAGCGCGGCGACAGCGGCATCGAGATCAGCGACTGGCTCCCGAAGATCGGCGACTGCGCCGACGACCTGTGCGTCATCCGCTCGATGTGGACCGAAGACAGCAATCACGGAGCGCAGCTTCAGTTCCACACCGGCCGGCATCGGCTCGACGGCTACACCCCCACCATCGGCTCGTGGGTGCATTACGGACTCGGCGCTCTCAACGAGAACCTCCCGCAGTTCGTCGTCCTCGGCGAGCCGCTCGCCGACTGCTGCGGCGGCAACGAGGGGCACGGGGCCGACTACCTCGGCCCGCGGCACGCGGGAGTGCGATTGAAGGTCGATCCGAAAGATCCGCTCCCCTTCGCCGCGCCCGGTTCGGGATATTACCGAGAGGAGCAGCGGGCGGAGTTCGAGTTGCTGTCGAAACTGAATCGGCAGGCGGCGGACGAGTATCCGAACGACCCCGCGCTCGAGGCGCGGATCAAGTCCTACGAACTCGCCTACCGCATGCAGATGGCGGTCCCCGACGCCTTCCGCTTCGAGGAGGAGACGCCAGCCACCCACGACCTGTACGGCAAGGGGGAGTTCGCGAACGTCTGCCTGGGCGCCCGCCGCCTCGTCGAGCGGGGCGTGCGGTTCGTGCAGGTTTATCACGGCGGAACCGGCAACGCCGGCGCGTGGGACTCGCACAGCGGCTTGAAGACGAATCACTCCCGGCTGTGCGCCCAGACCGACCAGCCGATCGCCGCGCTCCTCAAGGATCTCAAGCAACGGGGCCTGCTCGATGAAACGCTCGTCGTGTGGGCGACGGAGTTCGGCCGCACCCCCGGCTCGCAGTCCAACGACGGTCGCGACCATCATCCCTACGGCTTCTCGATCTTCATGGCGGGGGGCGGGGTGAAAGGCGGGCACGTCCACGGCGCGACCGACGAGATCGGCTTCCACGCGGTCGAGCACCGCCACTACGTCACCGACGTGCATGCGACCGTGCTCAAGCTCATGGGCCTCGACTCGCGCCGCCTCGAAATCCCCGGCCGCAAGCGCCTCGAACGCGACCACGGCGAACCGATCGACGAGATCATCGCGTAGCGTGCGAACTCGCGGGGGTGGCTGAGGTCGCGGGGGTGGCTGGGGTCGAAGCGCTTGTCATTACCCACATTTTTACAAGTTTTCGCA